>NZ_JAJSPA010000006.1:0-122154 GCF_021282295.1 Halomonas sp. G15
AGTATGCTGATTCATGGTCTCCTCCTTCGGATCGCCCGATCCTTGAATGGATGTCTCTTCCATTCTGGCGCATTGCGACGCCGCTAAAGAGGGAGGAGACCATCTCATCATCCCTGGGCGCTACCGATGCCATCCTTGGCATAGGACCCCCTCTACGACCTGTCCCCGGCGCCTTGCGCTATGGCATAGGGGCTAACGGCGATAGCCCTGTCTGGTGGGGCGGATGCATGGCCAGCGGGCGAGTCAGCCCGTATAATACGCCCGCGCCGGCAGATGCCGGCGCCTTCCTGCATGAGGGTTCCCTCACCCCTCCACCAAAAAAGGACCCGAGATGTTCGTGCTTTCCGACTCCCAGTATCGCCGCTGCCTGGCGCTGCTCGTCACCTTCCATATCGCCGTGATCGCCGCCAGCAACTACCTGGTGCAGTTGCCCTTCACGCTGTTCGGCTACCACACCACCTGGGGCGCCTTCAGCTTTCCCTTCATCTTCCTGGCCACCGACCTGACCGTGCGCCTCTTCGGCAAGGGCCCGGCTCGAGCCATCATCATGCGGGTGATGCTGCCGGCGCTGGTGATCTCCTATGTCGTCTCGGTGGTGTTCCCGCGTGGCGGCTTCGCCGGCATTGAGGCCCTGGGCGAGTGGAACCTGTTCGTTGCCCGCATCGCCGTGGCCAGCTTCATGGCCTACGTGCTGGGGCAGCTGCTCGATGTCCACGTCTTCGATCGCCTGCGCCGTCTGCGCGCCTGGTGGGTGGCGCCGGCGATCTCCACGGTGGCGGGCAACCTGGCTGATACCTTCGCCTTCTTCTCGATCGCCTTCCACAACAGCCCCGATGCCTTCATGGCGGCCAACTGGCTGGAGATCGCCTGGGTCGACTACGTGATCAAGCTGATCATCAGCCTGCTGTTCTTCCTGCCGCTCTACGGGGTACTGCTGGCCTGGCTGAGCCGTCGCCTGGTGTCCGTCACCGGCAGCGACGATCTCGCACCCGAGGTGGCGCGCGCTCGCTACTGATACGCCAACCGACACTCCTGGACGAGGACTACCCCATGCCTATCGAGCTCAATTACCTGGATACCGGTGGCGCTGGCACGCCGCTGGTGGTCATCCACGGCCTGTTCGGCAGTGCCGACAACTGGCGCTCACATATCAAGGCCTGGGAGTCCAGTCGCCGGGTGGTGGCGGTGGACCTGCGTAACCATGGCCGTTCGCCGCATGTCACCGGGATGGGCTATGCGGAGATGGCCGGGGATGTGCTGGCGCTGCTCGACCGCCTGTCTATTCCGTGCGCCCATCTACTCGGCCACTCCATGGGCGGCAAGGTCGTGATTTCCCTGGCCCGTCTGGCGCCCGAGCGTGTGGCGTCGCTGATCGTCGGCGACATCGCGCCGGTGGCCTACGGACACGACCACGACAGCGTATTCGCGGGGCTGCGCCGGGTGGTGGAGGGCCGCCCGGCCAATCGCCGCGAGGCCGATGCGTTGCTGGCCGAACATGTCAGCGAGAAGGCCGTGCGACTGTTCCTGGCCACGAATCTGGTGCGCGGCGAGCCAGAGGGCATGGCGCTGCGCCTGGGGCTGGACGAGATTCAGGATGACTACGAGTCGATCATGGGAGAGCCGGCCGGCAGCGAGCCCTTCACCGGGCCGACCCTGGTGCTGCGAGGCCGCGATTCTCACTATGTCGCCGATGAGCACCTGCCGGCACTTCATGAGGTGCTGCCGGAGGCCCGGCTGGTGACGCTGGAAGCGGGGCACTGGCTGCATGCCGAACAGCCCGAGGCATTCCGTGAGTCCATCGATGAATTCCTCGCGGCCGTGGAGTCGGGTGCCGCCTGACGCTCAGTCGGCGCCGAGGTCCACCGCAAGGCGTTCCAGCGGGCTGATCGATTCGATCAGACCGTTTTCGTGGAGGTAAGCCTCGACCTGGCTGTAGCGCCTACTGTCCAGCGCCGCGGGCTGGGCACTCAGACGCATCAGGGTGGCGCTCCAGGCGTCACGGTTGGCGGGGGTGTCGATGGTCGGCTCCAGTTCGACCAGGGCCTCCCATGCCATCTCGGGGTTCTCGATCATCCATAGGGTGGTGTCACGCAGGATGTCGACAAGCTCGATGATGGGCTCCCGGAGACGGACCAGGCGGTCGCGGTTTGCCACAAGGATCAGCCCGTCGTGGAACGGGATGCCGTGCTTCTCGACGTTGAACTGGCGGGTCGACACGCCGCGATCCGCCAGCTGGCGCGGCAGCGTCAGTCGCAGCGGCGTCACCAGGCCGTCCAGGGACTGTTCGGTCATGGCGGTGGCCAGGGCGAAGCCGGTCTCTACCATGCTCACCTCACCCTGGGCGATGCCGTGGGGGGCAATCAGGGCGGGAAGCAGGATGTCGCGGCCATCCTCGGTGGCATACCCGAGGGTGAGCCCGGCGAGGTCCTCCGGTCCCTCGACGCCGGTGGTTTCGCGGATCACCACGCCGGCCAGCGGGGTATCCGCCAGTGTTGCCACGCGTACCGGCGACTTGCCGCGATCGACCTGGAGATGCAGCTGCAGCTGATGAGTGAGGGCCAGGTCGACCAGGTTGGCATTCAGGAGCCGAAGCGGGGCGCCGGGGTCGGCCGGGGTCGTGAGTTCCAGCTCCAGTCCCTCGCGCTGGGGCAGCCCGTTGCCCGCCGCCAGGATCAGGGCGGCATGATGCAGGCCGGGATACCAGTCGAGCATGATCGTCAGTGACTCGAGCGGCGGGGGTTCCAGCGGCTCGGCAGGCGCGTGGGTCACGCTGGGGACCGGCGTATCGGGCTCGGCTCCTGCCGTCTCGTCGACAGGCGGCTCCTCGATCCTGGGCAAGCTCGGGGTTGCCGTCTGTTGTTCGGGGGTGGCGTCGAGGTCGGGCACCATGACATCGCCACCGAGGGTCAGCGGAGCCTCGGGGGGCTCCAGGCTCTCTTCTGCCCAGGTCAGGGAGGTGAGTAGTCCCAGGGCCAGCAGCAGGCACAGGACGAGACGCGAACATCGCCAGAGAACAGAGGCAGGGTGGTTGGGCATTCACGGGCTCCGCGACGAGATAAGGGGGCGCTTGGCCGGAGCCAAGTGTATCCGCGACGCGGACTGTGTGGCCAGTTGCTCGCCATCGGCATCGCGCGGTCATGGGCCGCATGCGATAATGCAATGTCAGCCATCGAGAGGATGCCATGGACGTCATCAATACCCTGTTCTTCTTCACCGGGCTGCTGATCGCCTTGAGCGTGCTGGGCAGTCGACTTTCCAGCCTCATCGGGCTTCCCCTGCTGCTGATCTTCCTCGGCCTGGGAATGCTGGCTGGGGAAGAGGGGTTGCTGGGCATCCAGTTCGACAACTATCCATTGGCCTTCATCATCAGCCATCTCGCCCTGGCGATGATCCTTCTCGACGGCGGGCTTCGTACCCGCCTGAAGACCTTTCGCGTAGGCTTCAGGCCGGCCCTGTCGCTGGCCACCCTAGGGGTCTTCATCACCAGCGGCCTGGTTGGCCTTTTCGCCATGTGGGTCTTCGAGCTCACCCTGATCCAGGGGTTGCTGGTGGGGGCCATCGTTGGCTCGACCGACGCCGCGGCGGTGTTCTCCATGCTCAGCGGCCGAGGGCTGAACCTCAACGAGCGGGTCGGGGCGACACTCGAGATCGAATCCGGAACCAACGATCCCATGGCCATCTTCCTGACCATGGTGCTGGCCGAGCTGCTGGTCGGCCAGATCGATGGTCCCCTGGAGACCGGGCTGCTGCTGGTCGAGCAGTTCGGGCTCGGGCTGTTGATCGGTGTGGGGGCCGGATGGCTGAGCGGGCGACTGTTGCGCTGGGTGGACCTGGCCCCCGGACTCTACTCCCTGCTGGCGCTGGCGCTGGGCTTCTGCATCTTCGGACTGACCAGTTTCCTCGGCGGCAGCGGTTTCCTGGCGATCTATCTGGCGGGCCTGATGATCGGCAACCAGAAGGGGCGCCACCTCAACTTTATCCTGCCGGTCCACGACGGCCTGGCATGGCTGAGCCAGATCGGTCTCTTCCTGATGCTTGGCCTGCTGGTTTCCCCCTCGGACCTGCTTCAATACGCGCTGCCGGCGGGGCTGGTTGGCCTGATGTTGATCTTCGTGGCCCGCCCCATCGCCGTGGTGCTGTCGCTCAAGCCGTTCTTCAAGTTCCGCTGGCGGGAGATCGGCTTCATCTCCTGGGTGGGGCTGCGCGGTGCGGTACCCATCGTGCTGGCCATCTTTCCGGTCATCGGTGGCGTGGAGGGGGCAGCGCTCTACTTCAATGTGGCCTTCGCTGTGGTGCTTCTCTCGCTGCTGGTGCAGGGTGGCACCTTGTCGTTGATGGCGCGCTGGACGAAGGTGTTGATGCCCAGTTCGGCGACGCCCAATCATCGCGGGCCTCTGGGCATCCTGCCCGAGAACGATTACGAGATGTTTGTCTACGCGGTGGAGAACGAGGACCTGGCCGATGTCCCGATCCGCCTGCTGCGCTTCCCCTCCGGTGCCCTGATCTCGGCACTGTTTCGTGAGCACGCCATGCTGCATCCCAAGGGGAGTACTCGGCTGCAACTGGGCGATGTGCTCTGCGTGATCGGCCGCAGCGAGGATCTGCCGGCCTTGAATCGGCTATTCAACGGCGAAGCCAAGCTGAAGCAGGAGCGTGCCTTCTTCGGTACCTTTACCTTCGACGGTGACGCCAGGATGCAGGATATTGCGGATGCCTACGGCCTGACCCTGAGCCCGGGGGAGCGCGAGATGAGCCTGAGCGAGTTCGTCTCGTTGCGCGTCGGTGGCCATCCGGTGGTGGGCGACGACGTCGACTGGCATGGCATCCATTGGGTGGTCAGTGCGATGGAGGGCAATCGCGTGACCCGGGTCGGCCTGCGACTCTACTGATGGCAGCTAAGGCCTTGATCGCATTTGGCTCTTGACCGAGGCATGAAAACTGGTAATATTCTCCGCCGTAAGCCGGAGGGATGGCAGAGCGGTTGAATGCACCGGTCTTGAAAACCGGCAAGGGTTAACGCCCTTCCAGGGTTCGAATCCCTGTCCCTCCGCCATTACACTAGGAAAAGCCACTGTTTACAGTGGCTTTTTTTATAGGCAGCGGTGTTCTGGAGCTGGCTATCATGCACGTTTCCTTGAGGCCACCCGAATGGCACTGAAAGCCACCATTTTCAAGGCAAGGCTCCAGATTGCCGATATGGATCGCCACTACTACGGCGAACATGCTCTCACCCTTGCCCGCCATCCGTCGGAGACCGACGAGCGCATGATGCTCCGCGTGCTGGCCTATGCGCGACATGCCCATGAGGATCTTGCCTTCGGCCGCGGTGTCAGTACCGACGACGAGCCCGATCTGTGGATCCGCAACCTGACCGGCGAGATCGAGCTCTGGATTCAGCTGGGTCAGCCGGATGAGCGCGAGATTCGCCGTGCCTGCGGCCGCGCGCGGCAGGTGGTGCTCTATACCTACAGCGGCCAAGGCGCCAGGGTCTGGTGGGAACAGCTGGGCAGAAAGCTGGCGAGCCTGGGTAATCTCAGCGTCTACGACATTCCCCCGGAGAGCATGGCAGTACTTGGCCAGCTGGCGGGCCGCGGCATGGATCTCAATATCACCATTCAGGATGGCGCCATCTGGTTGGCCAATGAGGAGACGGCGCTAGAGGTCAACGTCGAGGCGCGCCAGGAAGCCGTCCCGAGTCGGATGTAAGCGAGCCAAAGCCTGAGCGGGTACCGGCCCGCGTAGATCATCGTCTTGCGACGAGCGTCGGTAACTCTCAGAGTAGGAAAACATCCCTGTCGCCGTGAGTCCCGCATGTCGATTACCGAAGCCCCCCACGTCTTGACCCGCCCGATTCCCGCGGTCTCCACCGCCCTGATCTGGAACGACCGCATACTAATGGTGCGTCGTGCCCATGCGCCCAACGCAGGGCGGCTGGCTCTTCCTGGCGGCAAGGTCGAGCCAGGGGAGACGTTGCAGGCCGCCGCCGAACGCGAACTCCTCGAGGAGACTGGGCTGCAAGCGCGTGCCGGGGAGGTCTTTACCGCCATCGATGTGTTCGACCATGAGATCGACGGTAGCCTGCGGGGCCACTTTGTGATCATCGTCCTACGCATGGAGTGGCAGGGTGGCGAGGAGCGCGCCGCCAGCGATGCCACCGAGCTGGTCTGGCTGGATGAAGAGGCGCTGGAGGCCGCAGGTAGCGATGTCTGTTCCACGGCAGCGGGTGTTGCCAGGGCCTTGCTGCGGGGGGCACATTTGGGGGCATGAGAGCAGAAACAGCGTTGAGTGCCGTTCCCTCAAGCTCTTGCGTGCGGAACTTCCAGGCGGCATGCTAGTCCACTGGCAAGATCAATTGACGACAGGGAGCACAGGATCAATGGCCTATCAAGAGTCACAGATGACCCGCCAGGAGACCCAGACCCGGGTGTCCAGCACCAACAAGGTGCTGCGCAATACCTACGGGCTGCTGGCCATGACGCTGCTCTTCTCCGCCGTGACCGCCGGTGCCGCCATGGCGATGGGCATCGAGCGCATGAATATTTTTGTCTTCTTCATCGGCGCCTACGGACTGATGTTCCTGGTCCACAAGACTGCCCACTCCGCGATGGGGCTGCTCACCACCTTCGCCTTCACCGGTTTCATGGGCTTCACCCTCGGCCCGATTCTCAACGCCTACCTGGCGCTGCCCAATGGCGCCGCCCTGGTGATGAATGCCCTGGCCATGACCGGCCTGACCTTCATCGGCCTCTCCGCTGTTGCACTGGTGACCAAGAAGGACTTCAGCTTCCTGGGTAACTTCATGATGGCAGGCGCCATCGTGCTGGTCCTGGCCATGGTGGCCGGGCTGATCTTCCAGATTCCCGCCCTGATGCTGATGGTTTCCGCCGGTTTCGTGCTTTTCTCCTCCGCGGCGATCCTCTACCAGACCAGCGAGATCGTTCACCGCGCCGGTGAGACCAACTATATCCTGGCCACCATCACCCTCTACGTATCGATCTATAACCTCTTCGTCAGCCTGCTCTCCCTGCTGGGGATCATGAGCAACGACTGATCGAAGCTACGACAGGCCAATGACATGGCTGGCCCCGCCTCGGCGGGGCCAGCCTGTTTTCAGGAGACCCCGGATGCGCTACGCCATCCTTCTGCTCGATGCCCCCTACACCAGCCAGGCGGCCCACTCGGCGCTACGCTTCACGCGTGCGCTGCTGGCCAAGGGTCATGTCGTCGACGGGGTGTTCTTCTACCATGATGGCGTGCATAACGCGGCCAGGCTGGCTGCCCCGCCCCAGGACGAACCCCACCTGGTTGATGCCTGGACCGAGCTGGCCCGCGAGCACGCCGTGCCCCTGCAGGTCTGTATTGCCGCCGCCCTCAGGCGCGGCCTGCTCGACGAGCAGGAGGCCGCACGACACGGCAAGCAGGGTTGCAGCGTCGAGCCCCCCTTTGAACTGACGGGGCTGGGTCAGTTGGTCGATCTTGGCCTGCGCTGCGATCGGCTGATCACGTTCGGTCCTTGAGGAGAACCCCGGATGCAAGACGATACTCGCCAGGGCGACCTGCTGGTGATACTGCGCCATGCCCCCCATGGATCGAGCTGGCTCAAGGAAGGGCTGGATGTCGCCCTGGTCGCCGCGGCCTTCGACCGGCGGGTGACACTGCTGTTCATGGAGGAGGGCATCACGGCACTGCTCGAGGGGCAGCAGGCGGGACCGCTGGGACAGAAGGGCACCGCACCGACACTGGCCATGCTGGAGATGTACGATATCGACAGCCTGCTGGTGGAAAAGCGCGGGATGGAGTCGCTGGGCCTGAGCGACGAGCAATTTATGCTGCCGGTGCAGGGCGTGGACGCTGACAGGATCGCTGAGCTACTGGCGTCCCATGCGCTGGTTCTGAACTTCTGACGAGATACGCCATGTTGCTGCATACCCTGAATCGCTCTCCGCTGTCCCCCGTTCTCGACCAGGCACTGGCGGGGATGGGGCCGGAGGACAGGCTGTTGTTGATCGAGGACGGCGTCATCGGTGCGTTGCCGGCGCAGCAGGCTCGGTACGCGAGTGTCGCCGGACGTGTCTTCGCCCTGCATGAGGACCTCGTGTCACGCGGACTGCTCGCGCTTTGCGATGAAGCGGTGCGGGTCGTCGATATCGAGGGCTTCGTGGCCCTGACCGAGGAGTGCGAGCGCACGGTGAGCTGGTACTGATGGCAAGTGTAGAAATATACCGTTATCTATCTTTGAGTGGAAAAGACATACCGCTCGACCCGGAGGGCTTCCTGGTCAACATGGGCGACTGGTCACCCGAGGTCGCCGAACGACTGGCCGAGGAGGAGGGCATCGTGCTGAGCAAGGAGCACTGGGAGGTCCTGCGCGTACTGCGGGAGTTCTATGCGCGCTTCGAACAGGCGCCGGCAATGCGACCACTGGTGAAGGCTGTCGGGCAGGCGCTTGGACCCGACAAGGGGCGCTCGATGCACCTGATGAAGCTGTTCCCGGGCAGTCCCGCCAAGGTAGGCGCGCGGCTGGCGGGGTTGCCCAAGCCCACCAACTGCCTGTGAGCGCGCCATGAACTTCCTGGCCCATGCCTGGCTGGCCCGCGGTGGCGGCGACGACTTCCTCTACGGCAACCTGATCGCCGACGGGGTGAAGGGAAGTGACCTCGACGGCTGGCCTGACGAGGTTGCCCGTGGGATTCGCCACCACCGCCGCGTCGATGCCTTCGTGGACAGCCATGGGGTGACGCGCGAGATCCTGGCGCGGTCACCGCGCTCGGGCAGACGCTTCGTGGGAATCGCCCTGGACCTCGTCTGGGATCACTTCGTGGCCCTGGAGCCGGGTATCGCGGAGCGGGACTCGCCGCTGGTCACGCGCAGCTATCGGCTGCTGGCAGCGCGCTCGGCACCATCACGGCTGGCACCGATGATGCCGCTACTAGTGGAGCAGGACTGGTTGCGACGCTATGCCGACTTCTCCTTTACCTGCCGTGCGATCGGCGGCATTGGCCAGCGACTCTCCGGTCCCAACCGGCTGATGGAGCTGGTGCCCTGGCTGGAAGCTGAGTACCCGCTCCTGCGTGATGATTTCCAGCGCCTCTGGCCAGCGGTGCGCGAGGCGCTGGAAGTGACCCCGGAATCGCCTAGGCGTCGCTCCTGAGCCACAGGCAGGTCACGCGATCGCCCGGTGAAAGGGTGGTCTCGGGGGGAATGACCGCCAGGGCATCGGCCTCGATGCACGAGGAGAGCACCGCCGAATTCTGGTCGGCGAACGCCTCGGCAAATGGGCCCTGCTCGTCGAAGCGCAGTATGACCCGCATGTAGTGGGCCCGCGGGCCGGTGCGGGTCGAGAAATCGCTGCGCGCCGGGATCTCGGGCAACGAGACCAGTGCCGGGCAGCCCAGCATGCTGCCGACCAGCGGCCTCAGGAACAGCCAGGCACCCACGAAGCTCGACACCGGGTTGCCCGGCAGCCCCACGAAACGTGTCTCACCGTCTCTCCGGGAAATCCGGCCCAGGGCCAGCGGCTTGCCCGGGCGAATCGCCAGCCGCCACAGATCCAGCTGCCCGAGGGACTCCACGGCCGCCTTGACGTGGTCCTCCTCGCCGACGCTGACGCCGCCGGTGGTCACCACGATATCCGCCTGGCTGGCAGCCTCGGCCAGCACTTCCCGGGTGGCGGCGGGGTCATCCGGTATCGATGCCGTCATCACCAGGGTGGCCCCGAAGCGCTCCAGCAGCCGGCGGAGCATGGGGCGGTTGGAGTTGTAGAGCTGGCCCGGGCCCAGCGACTGGCCGGGATCGACGATCTCGTCGCCGGTGGAGAGCAGGGCGACCCGCGGCCGACGCCGCACCTCGACCTCGGTGATGCCCTGGCCGGCGAGATGCCCGAGGGCCGCGGCCTCCAGCCGGGTGCCGGCATCGAGCAGCGTGCTGCCGGATGCGACGTCGCGGCCGCGGCGACGGATGCTGTCGCCTGCCGCAATATCCGCAGGGACAAGGGCCGTATCACCCGTCACCTCGACGCGCTCCTGCATCACCACACAGTCGGCACCCGGCGGAATCTCGCCGCCGGTGAAGATCCTGGCGCAACTGCCGGGCTCCAGCGGCTGAACCGGACTCCCCGCGGCAATACGCTGGCTGATGGGCAGCCGGCGGCCAGCGTCGCGATGATGCAGGGCATAGCCATCCATGGCGCTGTTGTCGAAGGAGGGCACGTCGAGCCTCGCCATGACAGCCTCGGCCAGCACGCGACCGGCCGCCTTGTCACACGGCACCCTCTCGTTGTCCAGCATGGCGACACCCTGCAGCAGTGCCTCCAGCGCCTCGGCGACCGGCTTGAGTTTGCTATCCATGCTGGCCTCGCTCGGGAATCACCAGGTTGGCCTGAATGTATAGAAAGTTGCATGGCTTGTGCCGATTGATTGTCATGTCAGCCATGCTGGCCTCGCTCGGGAATCACCAGGTTGGCCTGAATGTATAGAAAGTTGCATGGCTTGTGCCGATTGAACGTCTTGTCAGGCATGCTGGCCTCGCTCCGGAATCACCAGATTGGCGAAATTACATGGTTTGTGTCGGCTGTCGAGCTGCTCGGCGAGGATGCCATCCCAGGCGGTACGACAGGCGCCGGTGGAGCCCGGCAGGCAGAACAGCACGGTGGCGTTGGCCAGCCCACCCAGGCAGCGGCTCTGCACGGTGGAGCTGCCGATCTCCTGCCAGCTCAGTTGGCGAAACAGCTCCCCGAAGCCCTCGATTCGCTTATCGAGGAGCACCGATACCGCCTCCGGCGTGGAGTCACGCCCAGTGAAACCGGTGCCGCCGGTGGTGAGTACCACCTGTATCTCGGGGTCGGCGATCCAGGCGGAGACAACGGCGCGAATCCGGTAGACGTCATCGGGGACGATGCGCTTCTCGGCCAGGTGGTGGCCGGCCGTGGTCAGGCGCTCGACCAGTGCCTGGCCGCTGCGGTCGGTCTCCTCGGTGCGGGTATCGGAGATCGTCAGCACGGCGATGGAGAGGGAGATCATCGACTCAGCCATTCTGTGCTGACTCCTCGTTGTTCTGCCTGGTGCTGGGCTGCTTCGGGGCGTGGCGTGCCTCGAAGGCGGCCTGCTGTTCCGGCGTGGCCTCCTGCTGGTACTTCTCCTTCCACTCGGCGTAGGGCATGCCGTAGACATACTCGCGGGCCTTGTCGTAGTCGAGCTCGGCGCCGCGCTCCTCGGCGGCGGTCACCAGCCACTTGGAGAGGCAGTTGCGACAGAAGTCCGCGAGGATCATCAGGTCGATGTTCTGGACCTCCTTGTGCTCATCCAGGTGACGCAGCAGGCGACGGAAGGCGGCCGCCTCGAGTTCGGTGCGGGTTGTCTCGTCCAGGTGTTGCATGGGGATCACTCCATCCTGTGGTAGGCATCCAGAATAACAAAAGACACCGCCCGAAGGCGGTGTCGAAGGTGGCTCAATGAATCACGCTAGGTGGAGCTCTGCGGCGAGGAGCCTCCCGTCGCTTCCTTGCTGCCGGTAGCGAGCTGCTCCTCGGGCACGGCGCTCTCCTTCACCTCCTCATACCAGAGGTTATGGTGCTCCTTGGCCCAGGTCTCGTCGACGTAGCCGGTCGTCATGCCCTCGAGGGAGCCCTCGGTGCCGAGCGTGCCGATGTAGATATGGCCCAGCGCCACGGCGGTGAGGCCCAGTGCACCGATGCCGTGTACCAGATTGGCCCACTGCATGGTGTCACGTGCCTGGCCGTAGTTGGGGAAGTCCAGCACGAAGCCGCTGACAATGACCGCCAGGCCGGCGGTGGCCAGCAGCCAGTACCAGACCTTCTCGCCGCCGTTGGCGAAGCCGGCATCGGGGTGCCCCTTGCCCACCAGGCCGCCGCCCTTGGCGAACCACTGCAGATCGTGGGCCTTGGGGATGTTGTGGCTGAGCAGGCGCAGCAGCAGGATCACCAGCAGGATGCCGAACAGCGGTCCCAGGTAGTTGTGGATCAGCTTGGTACCCGACATCATCGCCGCCCAGACCCCGTCGCCGAACAGCGGACGCAGCAGCGTCTTGCCATAGGCCAGGTTGAGTCCGGTGAGGGCCAGCAGGATGAACAGCGTCGCCACCGTCCAGTGCAGGGAGCGCACGACCAGTGACCAGCGCAGCAGCTTGCGGCCGGTACGCGGCTCGTCGAGCTTCTTGCGTCCCACCAGCAGGTAGAAGAGCGCGATCGCCGCGATCATGCCCAGCACCGCGATCGCCCCGAACGGGGAGATCCAGCGCTCGCGGATCTGCCGCCAGGTCTCGCCGCTCGCGTTCACCAGGTTATAGGTGCTCTCGGCCCGGGAGTCCCGGTAGTTGGGGCCTGTCTCGCCGGCCTTGACCTGTCGCCACAGGTCGGCGTCCACGGCGGGGACAGCGAAGGCTGCCTCGCGGCCAGGATCGGCCTGCTGCGCCAGGGCGCCCTGGGAGAGGGCCAGCCCCAGCGCCAGGGTCAGCGCGAGCAGGCCCAGCCGCCAGAGCGACCGCCATTGCATGGTATGGCTCATGGGATCACCTCCTCAGCCCTGCTGGCTGGCGTCATAGGCCAGCGAGTCGGCATCGGCGCGGGGGTTGCCGGACCAGCCGCCATCCTTGTGGCCGCGCTGGACCACCCGCTGGCGGAAGATGTCGGCCACCTCCTGGGCGTCGCCGGCCAGCAGCGCCTTGGTGGAACACATCTCGGCGCACAGAGGCAGCTTGCCCTCGGCGATGCGGTTGGCACCGTACTTCTGGTACTCCTCCTCCTTGGTCTCGGCGGGGCCGCCGGCACAGAAGGTGCACTTGTCCATCTTGCCGCGCTCGCCGAAGGCGTTCTGCTGCGGGAACTGCGGCGCGCCGAAGGGGCAGGCGTAGAGGCAGTAGCCGCAGCCGATACAGAGGTCCTTGTCGTGCAGCACGATGCCGTCATCGCGCTGAAACAAGGTTTCGGTCGGGCATACAGCGATACAGGGGGCATCGTCGCAGTGCATGCAGGCGACGGAGATCGAGACCTCCTCCGGCTCGCCGTCGTTGAGGGTCACCACCCGGCGGCGCTGGATCCCCCATTCCACCTCATTGGCGTTCTTGCAGGCGGTGACGCAGCCGTTGCACTCGATGCAGCGCTCCGCGTCGCACATGAATTTCATCGTGGCCATGGTTGTCTCCTTGTCGCGGTGCGGGCCGCGCCCGCAACGCGTGTCTGGTCAGGCGTCAGGCGCGCTCGATGCGGCACAGGGTGCACTTGGTTTCCTGCATCTGGGTCACGCTGTCGTAGCCGTAGGTGGTGGCGGTATTGGCCGCCTCGCCCAGCACATAGGGTGCCGAGCCCTCCGGATAGACGTCGTGCAGGCTCTCACCCTGGAACATGCCGCCGAAGTGGAAGGGCATGAACACCACCTCACGGGCGACGCGGTTGGTCACCAGTGCCTTGACCCGCACGCGGCCGCCCTCGGCACCCTCGACCCAGACGTCGTCGCCCTCGGCGATACCCAGGTCGTTGGCCAGCGCCGGGTTGATCTCGACGAACATCTCCTGCTGCAGTTCGGCGAGCCAGGACATGGAGCGGGTCTCCTCGCCACCGCCTTCGTATTCCACCAGGCGTCCGGAGGTGAGGATGATCGGGTAGTCCCCGGTCACATCCTGCTCCTGGATGCTCTTGTAGAGCGTCGGCAGGCGGTAGTGGGAGGCGACGTCGTCCCAGGTCGGGTAGTCCTCGACCAGGTCGCGACGGCTGGTATACAGCGGCTCGCGGTGCTTGGGGATCGGGTCGGGGAAGGTCCAGACGTTGCAGCGTGCCTTGGCATTGCCGAAGGGCGCACACTCGTGGGCGATGGCCACGCGCTGGATGCCGCCGGAGAGGTCGGTCTTCCAGTTCTTGCCCTCGGCCTCGGCCTTCTCCTCCTCGGTCAGGTCCTCCCACCAGCCCAGGTCCTTGAGCATGTCGGCGGTGAACTCGGGATAGCCATCCTCGAGCTCGGACCCCGCGCTGTAGGAGCCGTCGGAGAGGATGTTCTCGCCCTCGTGCTCGATGCCGAAGCGGGCGCGGAAGGTGAGGCCACCCTCGGAGACCTTCTTGCTGGTGTCGTAGAGGATCGGGGTGCCGGGGTGGCCCATCTTGGCGTTGCCCCAGCAGGGCCAGGGCAGGCCGTAGTAGTCACCGTCGGCGGGACCGCCCTCGGCCTTGAGGTCGCGGAAGCTGAAGGTGTGCCAGTTCTGCTGGTGCTCCTTGAGACGCTCCGGGCTCTGGCCGGTGTAGCCCACGGTCCACATGCCGGCGTTGAACTCGCGGGTGATGTCCTCGATCACCGGCTCGGTGCCTTTGACCTCGATGTTCTTGAAGAGCTGGTCGGCGAAGCCCAGCTTGCGCGAGAGCAGGTACATGATCTCGTGGTCGGGCTTGGACTCGAACAGCGGGTCGATCACCTTGTCGCGCCACTGGATGGAGCGGTTGGTGGCGGTGACACTGCCGGTGGTCTCGAACTGGGTCGCCGCCGGCAGCAGGTAGACACCGTCCTGGCGGCCATGCATGACGCCTGCCACGGTGGGGTAGGGGTCGACGATGACCATCATCTCCAGCTGCTGCATGGCCTTCTGCATCTCGGGGCCGCGGGTCTGGGAGTTGACCGCATGGCCCCAGTAGAACATCGCCTTGAGCTGCGTGCGCTGGGTGATGTTCTCGTCGTCCTCGAGTACCCCGTCGACCCAGCGCGACACCGTGATGCCGTTGGTGTACATCGGCTGGCCGTCCGAGTACTCGGTCTGGTCGAAGCGGCCCTTCAGCCACTCGTAGTCGAGATCCCAGACCCGTGCCCAGTGCTTCCAGGCGCCTTCGGCCAGACCGTAGTAGCCGGGCAGGGAGTGGGACATCAGGCCCAGGTCGGTGGCGCCCTGGACGTTGTCGTGGCCGCGGAAGATGTTGGCGCCGCCACCGGACTTGCCGATGTTGCCCAGTGCCAGCTCGAGGATGCAGTAGGCCCGGGTATTGTTGTTGCCGGTGGTGTGCTGAGTGCCGCCCATGCACCACACGATGCAGCCCGGGCGGTTCTCTGCCAGGCGGCGGGCGGTGTCGTACATCTGCGCTTCGGGCACACCGGTGATACGCTCGACCTCATCGGGCGTGAAGTTGGCGACCTCCTCGCGCACCTCGTCCAGGGCGTAGACGCGCTGGTCGATATACTCGCGGTCTTCCCAGCCATTCTCGAAGATGTGCCACAGCAGGCCCCAGATGAAGGCCACGTCGGAGCCGGGGCGGATGCGTACATAGCTGTCGGCCTTGGCGGCGGTACGCGTGAAGCGCGGGTCGACGACGATGATCTGCGCCTGGCTGCGCTCCTTGGCCAGCAGGATATGCTGCATGGCTACCGGATGCGCCTCGCTGGGGTTGGAGCCGATGAACATGATCGACTTGCTGTTCTGGAGGTCGTTGAGCGAGTTGGTCATCGCCCCGTAGCCCCAGGTGTTGGCCACGCCGGCCACGGTGGTGGAGTGGCAGATGCGCGCCTGGTGGTCGGTATTGTTGGTACCGGCCAGGGCGGCGAACTTGCGCATCAGGTAGGCCTGTTCGTTGTTGAACTTGGCCGAGCCCAGCCAGTAGATGCTGTCGGGGCCATGCTGCTCGGTGAGCTGGAGCACCTTGTCGCCGATCTCCTCGATGGCGTCCTCCCAGCTCATGCGCTGCCATTCGCCCCCCACCAGCTTCATGGGGTACTTGAGGCGGCGGCTGGAGTGACCGTGCTGACGAAGAGACGCGCCCTTGGCGCAGTGGGCGCCGCGGTTGATCGGGTGATCGAAGGCCGGCTCCTGCTTGGTCCAGACCCCTTCCTGGACCTCGGCATAGACGCCGCAGCCCACCGAGCAGTGTGAGCAGACGGTGCGCTTGGTCTCCACCGGGGCGTCGGAATATGCCGTCTTCTCGGCGGCTTCGGCACGGCGCATCATCGGCGTGCCCATGAAACCGGCGGCGGCCAGGCCCCCGGTGGTCGCCCCGCTCCGCTTGAGGAACTGGCGACGTGAAATGCCCAGGCCCTGGGGCCGCTGGGACTGTGTCTTACGAGTCAGACGCATGACATCTCTCTCCTCGCTGGCGGCCGTCAATCACGCAGGGTGGCGTAGTAGGCCCGGATATGGGGGGTTTCGTGGTAGTTGCTGTCGGCCTTCTCGGGGGCAGCCTTCTCCGCGGTGTCGGCCTGGACCAGGGTCACATGGCCCACGGCGGCAGCGGCACCCGCCGCGGCGGTGCCGGCGCCCAGGGTCTTCAGGAAGCGCCGGCGCTCCGGGTTGCTTGTCGTGCGCATGGTGTTCTCCTCTCTCATTTTTCTCATCATTCTTGTTGTGGCCGTCGGTCGGCCTTGTTCTTTTGATGCCTGGCGGGTCAGGGCTCGATGATCTTGACCGGGGAGCGCTCCGCCTCTGCGGCCAGCTGGCTGCGCTCGCGGGCGATGAAGGCCTGCCCGAGCTCTCCTGTTCGAGCATAGAAGGCCGTGTCGACTCGGGCCAGATCGTCCAGACAACGCTCAGTCCATGGTGCGAGGTGCGACATGAAGAAAGCGGCGGTCTCCGCCGCGTGGTCCTCGATCAGCATGGCCATGATCTCGAACAGCGCGGCCAGGTGATCCTCGGGATCGTGGCTGGACTCACTGCGCATGAAGCCCAGTCGACGCAGGTCCTCGCGCAGCGTCACCAGCGCCTGGTCCATCAGCTCGCCGTTGCGGTACCAGGAGGCGTAGGGAGTGATCTCGCCCTGGACCACGCCCACCAGATGGCGGAAATGGGCGCGCTCGAGCTCGCTCGGGGTGGCGCCGCCGGCGGCGTGGGAGAGCCTCGCCAGTGCCGCGGCGACGGGGTCACGGTTCTCCTCGACATCATCCTCGAGCTCGAGTCTGGCGAGCCAGGCGAGCAGCTCGTCATCGACGGGTTCGCGTATCAGGCGTGCAAGCAGGCGGTAAAGGTCAGCGCGCAGCGCTTCCTGCTCATCCGGCCCTGCCTCCGTGGCCAGCACCTCCTGATCCATCTCCTGGCTCATGGCGTCATACCTTCAGTTGGGATTCGGGGTCGCGGACCATGCCCTGGTACACATCCTTGACGCGACAGTCCTCGCACATTTCCAGTCGCGCCGCGGCGTCGCCGGCGAAGTAGGGGTGTTCGGCCAGTTTCGCCTTGATGGTGGCGATGGTGCTTGCGCTGGCGAAGGGCTTGCCACAGCGAATGCAGCAGAAGGGCGGCTCCTCGTGACGAGCCTGGCGCTGGGTACGGCTGGCATCGGCCAGGAAGCCGGGCACCAGGTGAATGGCATCCTCGGGGCACGCCTCCACGCACAGGCCGCACTGCACGCAATCGGCTTCGCGATAGCTGAGCAGCGGGGTCTCGTCACCGCTGGCCAGGGCCGGAGTGGGACAATTGCTGACACAGGCGAAGCAGAGCGTGCAGGCGTCGCGGTCGATCTGGAGCCCGCCGTAGGCGGCACCGGATGGCATGGGGTGGCGCTGGCCGTCGGCCTTGCCGAGTGCCGTCAGGCGTGCCAGCACCTCCTCGAAGCGCTCCCGCTTGGGCTGCGCAGATAGTTCGAGAGGTTCTTCGCTGAGCGGCAGGTACTCCGGCAAGGCATCACGGGCGGCACCATCGCCGCGCTGGATGCGCTTGATGCGGCCTGGCTCGTGACCCAGCGCCGCCAACAGCGCCTGGGCCTGGGCGATCTGGTCATCGATGAAGGCGGACAGCGTGGGTGGCAACTCGGGATGCACCTGGATACGCACCTCGGCGGCCCCGGCGGCCAGCGCGGTGAGCCACTGGTCGTGGCCGGCATTGCCCAGCTCCTCCAGCGGGACGTCCAGCACACAGCCGGCCGGCTCATCCTCGACTTCCAGGTCGCCGGCCTCGACGAAGCGCATCACCGGCACGCTGCCGCCGGCCTGGCGATAGGCGTCCAGCCAGCTGGCCAGGGCCTCCTGCTGACGTGCCGGTTCCGGCAGGCGGAACTGGATGGCGCCAGTGGGGCAAGCGCTGGAGCAGCTGCCCACACCCTGGCAGAGGTAGGGGGCGATCTCGATACGCGACTCGATGCGACCCTTGTGGCTGGATATGGCGTCCGCGGGGCAGACCTCGAGGCAGCGGGTACAGCCGACATTGCCCGAGGCGGAGTGGGCGCAGAGGTCGGCGTTGATCTGGAAGTAGCGCGGCTTGTCGAACTCGCCGACCAGCTCGGCGAACTCGTCCAGGGCCGTATCGCACTCCGCGTCTCCCCAGGCGAGGTGACGATACCCGGGGGGTGGCAGTTCCAGTTCCAGGGCCGGTGAGCGACCCAGGTCGAGGATCAGGTCGGCATGCTGACGACCGAACAGCGGCAGCGTCAGGTCGAGCCGCTCATCCGGGCTGTGGAGGCCAACGCTGAACCGCCCCAGGTAGCCCTCGATACGCAACTGGCTGCGTTGCGTGGGCGACAGGGTCCGGCAGGGCAGGCGTCGGGTGCTCTCCAGCAGGGCCTCGACCTGCGCGTCGTCGAGGCCGGTATCGGCGGCGGCTGGCTCGGTGATCAGCAGGGCGATGGCGGAAAGCCCTTGCCCCTGCAGGCATTGAGCGGCCAGGCGGACGCTGATCTCGTCGCCCAGGAGCAGGGCGTGACCGGCGCTCTCGTAGGTGACGCTGGCGGGGGTCAGGTTGACCGGCCAGGAAACGCGCTGCCGAGCCGCCTCGCGGGCGCTGCGGTTGGCAGCGTCGTCCACGGTCACGGCGTCAATGGGTGATGTCATGCGGCCTCACGGTAGTGGTGTCGTGCTTGTTGTCGTTATTGGTGAACATTGAAAAATCAGCATTAACTAAATTTATTATCGCCTCCAATTGCCTCTTCGTCTAATCGATTCTTTGCGTCGGTCTCGTGTCGCGGGGTGGCCTGAGCGTCGTCATCATGGCTCTCGTCACGCTGCTCCTCGGCCGGCCGTGTCGCCTCAGCGAGCAGCTCGCTCTCCGCGCCCTCCGTCGCCTCGGGGGCCTCCTCGCTGGGACGGGTCCAGCGCCGCAGTTGCTCCGCCACATCCCGGGCGAGCGGCTTTAGCACCTCGCGATAGTTCTCGTCGTAGTCATCGAGCCCATCACGGACCCCGTAGTTGCCTGAGGTCCACAGGCGACGCAGGGCGCGCCGGCGCAGCTGGCCGCTGACGCCTTCCTTGAGGTAGGCGGTAAAGTCAGACCCGGCCGGCAGGTCGTCGGGATCGGGCAGGGTGTGGTCGAGGCTGCCGGGCGCCAGTCCCTCGGGCTCGACTGCCATGTCCTGCGACGTCTCACCGGCGGACTCGTCCCCGGCATGCTCGGAGGTGCGTGCTACAGGCTCCCGGTCGGGCTCGTCCGGTACCTCTTCCCCCAGCTTGCGGCGCGACCAGCGCTCGAAGCGGCTCATGGCGTCATCTCCCGGGCGCGCCCGGCGCCCTTGCGCTTCTTCTTGCGTCCCTCCTCGGGTGCCTCGCCGTGGCGGGCCAGGTAGGCCTCGAGCCAGGCCTGGATCGCCACTGGCATCGCCACGTCCAGCACCTGCTGCTCGCCGTCCATCCAGCTGGCGGCGACGTCCTGACTGGCAGTGATCGCCGAGGGAGTGGGGGAGCCGCCGGCGTCGCCGCAGCGCACGAAGAGCCGAGGGGTGTCGGAGGTAAGGTTGAAACGGTAGGCGGCGCGCTCGGTCATGGTGAGCTGCAGGGTCAGCGTCCAGGGGCCACCATCCCCGGGCGTCAGTTCGCTGATAAAGTGACGACGCGAGACGAATCCCTTGATACGGGTGGTTTCTTCACCCAGCGCGAGACTCACGCTGCGGTGGTTGGTTAAGGCTGTCATCGAAGGTCTCTCGGACGAGGGTAAGTGCATTAAAGACTTTCAGTATCGGCAATGCCATCATGACCCATCAACGTATTTCAGGAGCCCGCACCGGATGCCACCGATCAGCCTCAGCCGTGCCCGCCTGCCCGCCACCCTGGAGATCGAGGTCCTCGACGAGTATGGCGACCCGCGCCGTCAGGCGATCGCCGCCGAGCGGCCGCTCACTCTCTATCTTAACAAGCGCGAGATCGTCACCCTGATGACCCTGGGGGCAGACCCCGAAGCGCTGGTGGTGGGTTACCTGCGCAATCAGGGCCTGCTCGAGCGACGCGAGGACCTGGAAGCGGTGCATGTCGACTGGGAGGTGGAAGCCGCCGCGGTGGTCACCCGGCATCTTCCCGAGGACCTCGACGAGCGTCTGGGGCATCGCACCGTTACCACCGGCTGTGGCCAGGGTACGGTGTTCGGTCGCATTCTGGACGCGGTGCCCCGGCAACCCTTGCCGGATACCCCGGTTCGCCAGTCGGTGCTCTATGCCCTGCTCGAGAACCTGGGCGCCCATAACGAGACCTACCGCAGCGCCGGGGCGGTACACGGCTGCGCCCTGTGTCGCCAGGATTCGGTGCTCGACTTCGTGGAGGACGTGGGGCGCCACAATGCGGTGGATACCCTGGCGGGGCGCCAGTGGCTGGGGGAGAGCGAGACTGATGGGGCGGATATCTTCTATACCACCGGCCGGCTCACCTCGGAAATGGTGATCAAGGTGGCCCAGATGGGAATCGGGGTACTGGTGTCGCGCTCCGGGGTGACCCAGAAGGGGGTGGAGCTGGCGGAGCGCTTCGGCGTCATGCTGGTGGCCCGGGCCAAGGGACGCCACTTCCAGGCGATCCATGCCCAGCGGCGCCTCGAACTGGACGCCATTCCGGCCAGGCGGCCCGGCGACCGGCGGCGGGAGAAGGCCTGATCAGGCGGCCTCGCCCCGGGTACACACCGACAGCACCACGGCATCCTCGTCGCTGGTCGAGACCAGCGCGTGGCCCATGGCGCTGTCGAAGTAGATGCTGTCACCAGTCTCCAGCTGCAGCGGCTCGTAGAACTCGGTATACAGCAGGATCTCGCCCTCCAGCACCATCAGGAACTCCTCGCCGTCGTGGCGGACCCACTCGCTGAACTCCTCGAAGCGTCGTGCCCGCACGATGGTCTTGAAGGGAATCATGCGCTTCTGGGCCAGTTCACAGCTGAGCAGTTCGTGCTCGTAGGTCGGTGTCGGGTGCAGTTCGCCATGGCCGCGTCGGGTCAGGTCGCGCCGCCCCGTGGTGCGCGCCTGCTGGCGAGGCGGCGAGAGCAGTTGGGGGAGGTCGATTCCGAGCCCGCTGATCAGCTTCTGAACCGCGGTGAACGTCGGCGAGATCTGGTCGTTCTCGATCTTCGACAGGGTAGAGCGTGCAAGGCCAGTACGCTGGCTGACGTCTTCCAGCGTCCACTGGTTGGCCAGGCGGATTTCGCGCAGGCGTTCGCCGAGTCGCAGCGGCTCGACGAAGGGCTTGCGCCCGGAGGCGATGCGCAGGGCGGCATCCTGATCGTTGGTTTCTGTCATGGCGCGAGTTCACTATAGGAAACAGGTTTTCCCGAGCTTATCACAACTCCACCGGATGCCGGCTATCCCGTGCGCCGGCAGATTCGCCGCCTCGGTGCGGGAAGATCAGCCGCGGCTGCCCGGGTCACCGGCGGTGTCGGTTTCCTGATCGTCAGAAACGCCATCGCCGAAGGGCAGTCCCAGCAGTGCCTTGACATGGGCATCAACGCAGCGTCCCAGCGACTCCAGGTGATAGCCACCCTCGAGTACCGACACCAGCCGTCCATCGGCATATAGCTCGGCGATCTCCAGCGCCATATGGGTCACCCAGTGGAAGTCCTCGTCCTCCAGGTTGAGCTCGGCCATCTCGTCCTCGCGGTGGGCGTCGAAACCCGAGGAGAGCAGCACCAGTTCGGGCTTGAAACGATGCAGGGCGGGCAGCCAGTCATCCTCGATTGCCTTGCGGAAGGCGGCGCTGTCGGTGCCGGCGGAGAGCGGTGTGTTGACCACGTTCTGCCATTCGCTGCGCAGGTAACGCCAAGGATAGAACGGAAACTGGAAACTGGTGCAGACCAGCACCTCGGTGTCGTCCTTGAAGATGTCGATGGTGCCGTTGCACTGGTGGACATCGAAATCGAGGATGGCGATGCGCCGTGCGCCGTACTTCTTGCGGGCATGGGCGGCACCCACCGCGACATTGTTGTAGAAGCAGAAGCCCATGGCATCGGTGGCCTCGGCGTGATGGCCGGGTGGGCGCACCGCGCAGAAGACGTTGTCGGCCTGATGGCGAAACACCTGGTCGACGCCGCGGATCACCGCCCCCGCAGCGACACGCGCCGCCTTGAGGCTGTCGGGGTTCATCATGGTGTCACTGTCGAGGGTGACGATCCCCTGCTCCGGCACACACTTGTCCAGGGCACGCAGGTGGCGCACTGGATGGACCAGGGCGAGCTCTTCCTCGGTGGCCGGACGCGCCTCCGACTGCATGGTCTGCTGCAGGGTACCCGACAGGGACAGGCGTGCCCGGATCGCCTCCAGGCGCAGGGGGCTTTCCGGGTGCTCCGGCCCCATATGGTGGAGGTGGCAGTCGGGATGGGTGATGTAACCGGTGATCATGGCGCTCTCCGTGCTGACTGGGATCACTTTACTTGGGCCAAGCCCTTGCCAGACAGTGTCAATAGGTCGTACACAGTAGGCATCAATTCATGCGCCAACAGCCGGGAGATTGCCTTGAGCACCCGTTTCCTCCGCCACTTCTTCGAACCTCGCACCATCGCCGTGATCGGCGCCTCGGAAAAGTCGGAATCCCTGGGGGGCATCGTCATCCGTAACCTGCTGGAGGGGGAGTTTCCCGGCACGATCTGGGCGGTGAACCCCAAGGGTTACAGCAGCGTGCATGGCCAGCCGGCCTTCTCTCGTGTCTCCCAACTCCCCGAGGTGCCCGACCTGGCGGTGATCTGCTCACCGGTCGAGACGGTACCGGGCCGTATCGCCAGGCTAGGCAGCTTCGGCTGCCGCGCCGCTCTGGTGCTCTCCGGTGGCTCGCATCTCGACGAGGAGCGTGATGGCAAGGCCTCGATCCGCAGCCGCATGCTGGAGGCGGCCCGCGCCTCCGGCATACGGGTTCTGGGTCCCGAGTGCATGGGGCTGATCGTCCCCGGACGGCACCTCAATGCCTCCTATGCCAACCAGGTCATCAAGCGCGGCAAGGTCGCCTATCTCGGTCAGTCGGGCATGCTGGGCACGGCGATGATCGACTGGGCGGCGGGCCGCGGGGTGGGCTTCTCCCACCTGATCACCCTGGGGGATAGCGTCGACGTGATGCTTCCCGACCTGCTGGATTACATCAACCAGTACTCGCCGACCCAGGCAATCCTGCTGCATCTCGAGAAGGTGATGGATGCCCAGCATTTCATGACCGCGCTGCGCGATGCCTCACGCAACCGTCTGGTGCTGGCGATCAAGAGCGGGCGCACCCCCGAGTCCGACCTCACCGGGCTACCGCCAACCCCGGGGATTGCCAACCGCGACCAGCTGTTCGATGCCGCCTTCTCCCGGGCCGGCGTGGTTCGCGTGCATGACTCCGACGAGCTGTTCGACGCCCTGATGACCCTGTCACGCATGAAGCCCCTGCGTGGCGACCGACTGGCGATCGTCTCCAACGGCCTGGGGCCGGCGATGCTGGCCATCGACAAGCTGATCAACGCCGGCGGCAAGCTGGCGGACTTCAGAGAGGAGACGCGTGACGCCCTGCGTAGTGGCGGCCTGGATATCAGCAAGCCCGGCGAGAACCCCGTCGACCTGGGCGGCAACGCCACGCCAGAAATGATGGTGGATGCGTTGGAGATCGTCGCCGCGGATCCCGGTGTCGATGCGGTGCTGGTGGTGCATGCCCCCACTCGCCTGGCGCCTTCCAAGGTGACCGCCCAGGCGCTGGTGGCCAACCGCAAGCGGTTCCGCCGCAACCTGTTGACCAGCTTCATGGGCCTCGAAGAGGCCTTCTCGGCTCGCCACGAATGCAACCTGGCAGGGATCCCCACCTATGTGTCGCCCGAGCAGGCGGTGAAGGCCTTCATGCACATGGTGAACTTCCAGCGCGTCCAGGCGCTGTTGCAGGAGACGCCTCCGAGCCTGCCGTTCTCAACTACCCGCGAGAGTCGTGTCCGCTGCCGCAAGCTGATCGAGACGGTTAAGGCCGAGGGGCGCGAAACGTTGACCCACTCCGAGACCGCCCAGGTGCTGGAGGCCTACGGCATTCCCGTGGCGACCCGGCGCTATGTGACGACAGCGGAGGAGGGTGCCGCGGCAGCGGAGGCGTTCGAGGGCAGCATGGCCCTCAAGGTGATCCACGAGGGCAACTGCCGACCGTTCCGCTATCGCAAGCATCCTCACCGCCTCTCCGCCGGCCTGCTTCAGGACCTGAGGACGCCGCAGCAGGTAGCAGAGGGGGTCGAGTTGCTGGGCGAGAAGATCGCCGAGAAATATCCCGCCTTCGAGGTGCGTGAGTATTGCCTGCAGCCCATGCAGCGCGGCAAGCACTCCATGCAGGTGTGCGCCGGCATTACCCGCGATCCGGTGTTCGGCCCGGTGGTGGTGTTCGGCATCGGCGGCTACAAGGTCAATATCCTGGCCGACCGCCAGGTGGCGCTGCCGCCGCTCAACATGCGCCTGGCCGAGGACACGATCGAGCACACCCATGTGGCGCGCCTGATCCACGAGCACTCCAGCGACCCGAGCCGCGATATCGACAGGCTATGTCAGTTGCTGGTCAAGCTGTCGCAGATGGCCAGCGACCTGCTCGAGCTGCGTGGTCTTGAGATCAACCCGTTGCTGCTCAATCGCGATGACATGGTGGCGGTGGACTTCGCCATGGATCTCGGCCAACCGGCGCGCTTCGCGATCATGCCCTATCCCGAGGAGCTCAGGGAGTGGGTCACGCTCAAGAACGGCTGGGAAGTCGAGGTGCGTCCGATTCGCGCAGAGGATGCGCCGCTGATTACCAGCTTCCACGGCCAGCTCTCCGAGGAGAGCATCCGCTTCCGCTATTTCCACAACAAGGCGGACCTGACCCAGCGCGACCTGTCGATGCTCTCGCATATCAACTACGACCGTCAGATGGCCTTTATCGCCGAGCACCTGGTGGAGGATGGCAGGAAGGAGATGCTGGGCGTGGTCAGGGTCTGGAACGACCCCGACAATATCCGTACCGAGTTCTCGGTCATCATCCGCGACGACCTGCAGGGCCTGGGCATCGGCAGCCTGCTGATGAACAAGATGATCAATTACTGCAAGAGTGTCGGCACCCTGGAGATGATCGGCAAGATCATGGTCGACAATCACCCCATGCGTGCGCTGATGAAGCATCTGGGCTTCAAGCAGCGCTACAACATGGAGGAGCAGGTAGTCGACGCGGTGCTGCGCCTCAATGAACCCGAGAGCGACTGGCAGCGCCACCGCCTGGAGAGTCTGCCCGACTGAGGATCCCGGGATAATCGCCTGCGTGCCGCCGCGGGATCACACAGCGGCGGCATCGACAAGGCAGCTAGCAGTCCGGGAAGCGCTTCAGGGCGCGAGGCGGAAGTGGTGCCAGTCGCCGTCGCGGCGCTCGTAGCGCATACGGTCATGGAGGCGGCTGGGCTGCCCCTGCCAGAACTCGACCATCTCGGGAATGACGCGGTACCCCCCCCAGTGCACCGGGCGGGGGATCTGCTGACCCTCGTAGGCCTGCTCGAAGCGTGCCTGACGCTCCTCGATCCAGGTGCGATCCGGTATGACCACGCTCTGGGTGGCGATCCAGGCGCCGAGCTGGCTGGCCCGGGGACGACTGGCGAAGTAGTCGTCGGACTCCTGTTCGCTGACCTGTTCGACGCGTCCCTCGATGCGCACCTGGCGAGCCAGTGACGGCCACCAGAAGGTCAGGGCGGCGTGGGGCACGTTGGTCAGTTCACTGCCCTTGTGGCTGTGGTAGTTGGTGTAGAAGACGAAACCCTGTTCATCGACGCCCTTGAGCAGCACCACTCGAGCGTGGGGTCGCCCTTGGCTGTCTGCGGTGGCCAGGGTCATGGCGTTGCCGTCGAGGCCCTCGCTCTCCAGCGCCAGGGTCAACCACTCCTCGAACAGCGGCATGGGGTCATCGGTAACCTGGGCCTCGTCGAGCTGGCCGCCTTCATAGTCGCGGCGGATATCGGCAATGTTGCGTGTCATCGTGCTGAGCTCTCCTGAAATCTCTGTGCATGTTCGCCGCTTCGAAGACGCAGCTCAACACCTGTTTTGCGGCGCGGTAACATTTTCTGGCGCCATACATAGTGTCGACCCCGTCGGGACTCTCATCCCATCCAGCCAAGCTGGACCATGGCCATATAGGCACCGGTGCCGCCGATGATCGAGAGCAGGGCGTTGCGCTGCCAAAGGTGCAGGAGGGCGACGATCAGCGCGGCCGCAATCATCGGCCAGCCGGTGGCGCCGGCGTTGAGCCGGCCGTCGAGCAGCGGACGAAAGTCGCGCAGTGCATAGATCACCAGGATCATCATCACCGTGGGGGGCAGGTAGCGCCCCAGGTGCAGGATCAGCGGGTGGTCGGCATGCTTCGCCAGGGCCACGAAGGGGATGACCCGGGTAGCGAAGGTCGCCAGGGCGCAGACGCCGATGAACAGCAGCAGTGAGGGAGTGCTCATGCGCAGGCCTCCGGGTTGCGGCCGAGACGATAGTGCAGCAGCAGGATCAGGCTGGCCGCGCCGATGGCGCCAAGCAGCAGGTGACGGTCCGGCAGCAGCAGCAGGGCGCCCAGCCCGGTGAACAGGGCGATGGCGAAGGGCAACCAGCGGCGCAGCCGGCGCGCCTGCTCGAGGGTGAGCACGATGAATAGCGCCGTGAGGGCGAACTCGATGCCCCGACTGTCGAAGGCCAGGGTGGTGCCTGCCAGCACCCCGGCGATGGAGCCCAGCACCCACCAGGCCTGGTTGAGCAGGCTGACCCGGAAGGCCAGGGCCTGGTCACCGGCGCGCTCGGCCGGCAAGGTGGTGATCAGCGAGTAGGTCTCGTCGGTGAGGGCGAAGATCAGGTAGGGCTTGCGCCAACCGGCCCCCTGGAAGCGCTTGAGCAGCGAGAGACCATAGAAGAGGTGCCGGGAGTTGAGCATCAGGGTGGCCACGGCCAGTTCCATGAGTCCGGCGCCGGCGGCGAGCAGCGCAACGGCGAGAAACTGGCCGGCGCCGGCATAGATTACCAGCGACATCATCACCGCCGCCCACCAGGGCACGCCGACCTCCACGGCGAGGATCCCGTAGGCGGCTCCCAGCGGCAGGTAGCCGAACATCACGGGCAGGGTAAGCTTCCCGGCTTCCTTCCAGGCATACGGTAATGACACGGTGATAGACTCCTTACCGGCAGTAGGCTGATGCGATGGCCAGCATTGCCATTTATGGTAAGGCAAATCCACCGCCTTGGCAGCTCATGACAAGATACTCATCTGAAAAATGCAGGGAGGCAAGATGACTCGACTGTTGGTTTGGGATATCCCGGTTCGCCTTTTTCACTGGTCCCTGGTGGCCCTTGTGGGGCTCTCGTTCTACACGATGAAAACCGAGGGCGCGCCCTTCGTCTTTCCGGTCGAGATCCATGCCCGCGCGGGTTACCTGCTGCTGGGACTGCTGCTGTTTCGCTGGCTCTGGGGGCTGCTGGGCAGCCCTCATGCGCGCTTCGCCAGCTTCCTGCGCTCCCCCGGCAGCATGATCGACTATGGGCGGCGCCTGCTCGGCGGCAGACCGCCCGCGTTCGCCGGCCACAACCCCCTGGGCGGCGTCATGGTCCTGGTCATGTTGCTGTCACTGTCGTTCCAGGCGGTCAGCGGTCTGTTCATGACCGATGATATCTTCTTCAAGGCGCCGCTGAACGGCTGGGTGGACGGTGATACCGTCGATATCCTCATGGCGCTCCATCACCTCAACGCCAACCTGCTGGTGGTGCTGATCGCCGGCCACCTGTTGGCACTGGTGGTCCATCGCTTGAAGGGAGAGCGGCTGGTGGGCGCCATGATCACCGGCCGCAAGGCACTGGAGCGGTGCCCCGAAGATGAACCCGACGCTGGCCTGCAACCCCGTGTGGCAAGCCTCTGGATGGCTCTGGTGCTGGGCGTGATCTGTGCCCTGCCGGTGATCTGGCTGTGGTACGCGTGAGCCGAATATGCGACGGGGCGGCCTTCAGGCCGCCCCGTCGCATTCACATCCAGGTGGGTGTCTGGGTATGACTACTCGGCACGGAAATCGTCGTGACACCCCTTGCAGCTGTTGCCCACGGCACCGACCTGACCACGCAGGGCGTTGAACTCCTCGCCGTCCTCGACCATCTGGGCCAGGGTGGCGGCCTCCTGCTTGAATGTCTCCTGCTTCTCCTCGAAGCCTTCCCAGTCATCGGCGATCTTGGCTAGGGCATCGGTCTCGGCGTCATGGTCGTCACCCTGCAGCGTGCCTTCCATGAAACCTTCCCAGGGCAGATGGGCAACGGCTGCCAGGTTGTTCGCCCGGGTAGCGAACTCTTCCGCGTCATACTCGATATCACCCTGGGCCATGTCGCCCATGGGACCCAGCTGCCAAGCCATCACACTCAGGGCCGACTGGCGATAGTCGATGGCATCCTCGGGTTCTGCGGCCTGGACGGCGAGCGGCAGAGCAAGCGCGGCCGACAGGCCGAGGGCGACAAGGGGACGGAACGTCACGGTCATCACGAACTCCTTTCGTCAGTATTGGCTCAAGCGGCTTGATGTGTATCAAGCCGCTCCAAGCCTAGCATGTCCGCGGCTCAGCTGCCGTTGGCGGCGAGTCGCAGCTGTCGGCTGCGAAAGCGTGCATAGCCGGTACAGCCGGCAAACAGCGCCAGTGACACCACCGCCTCGACCACGCCACGCAGGCCCTGCCCGGGAAGGGTGGCGACCATCACGCCCTGGGCGAAGTAGAGGAGGCTGACGAAGGCCAGCCAGGCATGGCCACGGGGGCGCCGGCCGATCAGCGATGGCAGGAAGAGCACCAGCGGCAGCACGAAGGCGACGATGGGCACCAACGGGCCGGTGTCGCCCTCTATCTGCATGCCGCGATAGACCATCAAGGCCATCAGCGCGGCGTAGCTGCCCAGCACCAGCCGGCGCATCTTGGCGGTCAGGGCATCGAGCCCCCTGTCCTTCTCCATCCGCTCCAGTGCGGCCCTCATGAGTGGCTCTCCTGCAGCGTGGACAACGCCAGGGCGAGGCGAGCCAGCCGGCGTCCCTGGGCATACGCCAGGCTGCGCTCATGCTCGTCGAGGGGCAGGTCGCTACGCTTGCCGGCCAGGTGGCTGGCACCGTAGGGCGTACCCCCGCTGGTGGTCTCCATCAGCTCGGTCTCGCTGTAGGGAAGGCCGGCATAGACCATGCCGTGGTGCAGAAGCGGCACCAGCATGGTCAGCAGTGTCGCCTCCTGGCCGCCATGCAGGCTCGAGGTCGAGGTGAAGGCGGTGGCCGGCTTGTCGATCAGCGCGCCCCCCAGCCATAGCTCGCTGGTCCCGTCCAGGAAGTGCTTCAGGGGAGCTGCCATGTTGCCGAAGCGAGTGGGGCTGCCGATGGCAAGGCCGGCGCAGTGGCGCAGGTCATCCAGGCTGGCGTAGACCGCCCCTTCGGCGGGAATCTCGGGGTCCACCGCCTCGCAGGTAGCGGAGACCGGCGGCACGGTGCGCAGGCGTGCCTCGACACCACGCAGGGACTCCACGCCGGCGGCGAGGCGCTCGGCCATTGCGCGGGTAGCACCATGCCGGGAGTAGTAGAGGATCAGCACGTAGGGCAGGGAAGCGCTCATCTAGGCTCCAGATAGCGGGGGATTGAAAGGGAAGCTCACGCCAGCAGCGCAAGGATATCCTCGGGAGGGCGTCCGATCATGGCCCGCTGGCCATCGTCGGCGATAGGCCGCTCCATGACCTTCGGGTGGGCCAGTATCGCCCGGATCACCTGCTCCGGGTCACTGGCATCGGCGGCAAGGGCCTTCCACTCGGCCTCCTTGGTGCGCACCAGGCGCTCCACTCCGCTCTCCAACCGGTCGATCAGGGCGCGCAGCTCTGCCTCGTCCAGGGGCTCGTCAAGATAGCGACGCACCGCGACCTCGACACCACGCTCCTCGAGCAGGGCCAGGGCCTGGCGTGACTTCGAGCAGCGCGGGTTGTGCAGCAGGGTAATCCGGGTCATGGGGCTCCTCGGCAAGATGGCCAATTGGCGACGGTTCGCGGCATTGTAGCAAGGGCGACGGGGTGGCTCACGGAGAAGCCGCTGCCGGCGAGGCCTCGGGCAGGCGACGATAGACCCAGGCCTCGCTGCCGTCGGCGAGGGTGAGCCGGACTCTCTGGTAGCGAATGCCCAGCCGCTCGTAGCGGTCGAGCCGGGAAAGCTCCTCGGCAGCGACGGTCAATACCTCGCCCGGCACACGCTCGCCGGGGGCCGGCTCGAGGTCCAGCCCGCTCCGTTGCCAGTCCTCGAGGTAGGCGGGTCGGGTCTCGACCCGGTCTCCGATCACGATCCAGCGCACCGGCGGCACGCGCAGGGTGCCATAGACGAAGACCTCATGGGGGCCCTCGCCGATGGGATCCAGATAGTCGGGGCGCTCGTAGGTGAAGGGGCTCAGCATGGTCAGCCACAGCCAGCCAGCGACTGCCAAGGGGGTGCCGATAAGGGTGGTGGTCAGCAGGTGTCGGAGTCGCATGGAGGTCTCGCCGTTGCGGTCGCCCCATCCTGCCATGCCCCGGCATCGCGACGCGAGGTTGGGCTCTGCTAGGATAGCCTTTCCCATGACGATGGAGGTGAGCCATGAACCCGACGGCACGCAATGACCTCGATTTCCAGGCGCTGATGGGGGATGTACGCCCGCTGACCCGGGGCAGGGATCGCGCCGATACCGGCCGTTCTGCGCGCTCGCCAAGTGAGGCACAGCTGGCTCGTCGCGAGAGTGCCGCCGCCGAGCCGGAGGGTCACGGCTTCCTCTCGGACGACTTCGTCGACCTGGTGCCGCCCTTCGACCCCCTCGACTATCGCCGTGACGGCATCCAGCAGGGCGTGGTGGATCGCCTGCGCCACGGCGGCTATGCCGCCCAGGCGCGGCTGCACCTGCTGCGCCGCCCGCTGGAGGAGTGCCGGCGCAGCCTGACGCCCTTTATCCACGAGGCCTACGCCCATGACCTGCGCTCGGTGCTGATCGTGCATGGCCGCGGCCAGGCCATCGACAGCCCGCCCAACGTGCTGCGCTCCTACCTGGCCAAGTGGCTCACGCAGTTTCTCGAGGTGCAGGCCTTCGTCTCCGCCCAGCCCGCCGACGGTGGCCTGGGGGCCACCTGGGTGTTGCTGCGCAAGAGCGAACGCGCCCGCGTCGATAACCGCGAACGCCAACAGAAGCGGCGGGGGTAAGGAGGAAGTGGGGTAGCGTCGGGGGAGTATCTGGCGCCAGGGCTTTGCCGGCGACAGGTCTGTACGGGGGCGCTGTGAACCCCTCCCTGGGCGCTACCGACGCCATCCCTGGCGTAGGACCCCCTTCAGACCTGTCCCCGTCGCCCCTCAAGGGGGCTGCGATAGAATAGTGCTCGCTTTATCAAGCGAAAGCAGGAGCCTCTTTCCGCGCCTGGCTCCGTTCGCGCTCGCGGCGCCGGAACAGCGGCTCGGGCTGGTCCACCGCCGGCTGGTAGGCGCGACTGAAGACGTTCAGGTTGCGCAGGGCGTCCTCCAGCCACTGGTCCTCGCGCAGCGAGAAGCCGTCGAAGCCGCAGCGGCGCATGAAGAAGAGCTGGTCGACCAGCACATCGCCGATGGCGCGAATCTCGCCCCGATAGCCGTGACGCTCGCGCAGCAGCCGCGCCAGGCTGTAGCCGCGACCGTCGGTGAACTTCGGGAAGTCGATGGCGACCAGCGGCGCCGCGGCGAGGCGGGCGGCCAGGGCGTCATCGAGCTCGGTGTCGGCGGCAAGCCAGGGAGCGCGCGCTTCGCTAGGCTCGCCCTCGAGCCACTGGCTCAGCGGCACGATGGCCGGCGTTCCATCCGCCGGGTGGCCCTCGCGGATCAGCTGCCACTCATCGACGGCCGGCTGGCCGCGGAAGAGATAGGGGCGTTGGCTTGCGGAGTGGGGGGCCTGATCAGGCATAGACGCGCTCCTTGAAGGGCTTGAGACCGATGCGACGGTAGGTGTCGAGGAAGGTCTCGTCGTCGCTGCGCTCGCTGACGTAGACCTTGAGCAGAGTGTCGATGACCCCGGGGACCGCCTCGCGACTGAAGGAGGGACCGAGGATCTTTCCCAGCGAAGCGGCATTGCCCTGGGCGCCACCGAGCGAGATCTGGTACCACTCCTCGCCTTTCTTGTCGACGCCGAGGATGCCGATGTGACCCACGTGGTGATGGCCACAGGCGTTCATGCAGCCGGAGATATTGAGCTCCAGCGGACCCAGGTCGTAGAGGAAGTCCAGGTCCTCGAAGCGCTCCTGGATGGCCTGGGCCACCGGGATCGACTTGGCGTTGGCCAGGGCGCAGTAGTCGCCTCCCGGGCAGCAGATGAGGTCTGCCAGGGTGCCCACCGTGGGATTGGCCAGGCCCAGTGCCTCGAGCTCGTGCCACAGCGCCTCCAGACGATCCATGGGCACATCAGAGAGCACCAGGTTCTGCTCATGGGTGACGCGCAGCTCGCCGAAGCTGTACTCGTCGGCGAGATCCGCGATCTGGTGCATCTGCTCGGCGGTGACGTCGCCGGGGGAGTGGCCGCTGCGCTTGAGCGACAGGGTCACCGCCTTGTAGCCGGGCACCTTGTGGGCGTGGACATTGTTGGTCATGAAGCGGCCGAAGGCGCGATTCTCGCCGCGCAGCGACTCGATGCGTGCGATCGCTTCCTCGGCCACCGGGCGGCGCTCGGGATCCACGAAGTGGGCCGCGACCCGCGCGATGCTCTCCCGGGTCAGGGTCTGGGGGCCATCCTTGAGATGGGCCCACTCCTCGTCGACGCGGCGGCGGAACTCCTCGATGCCCAGGGCCTTGACCAGGATCTTGATGCGCGCCTTGAACTTGTTGTCACGGCGGCCGAACTGGTTGTAGACCCGCACCAGAGCCTCGAGGTAGGTGAGCAGGTGCTGCCATGGCAGGTCGTCGCGGACCACCTCGCCGATCATCGGGGTGCGGCCCAGGCCGCCGCCGGCCAGCACCCTGACACGTACCTCGCCCTGGGCGTCCTTCCACAGGCGCAGGCCCACGTCGTGGACCTGGATCGCGGCGCGATCCTCGGCGGCACCGGTCACCGCGATCTTGAACTTGCGCGGCAGGTAGGCGAATTCGGGGTGGAAGGTGGACCACTGGCGGATCAGTTCGCACCAGGGACGCGGGTCGACCTCCTCGTCCTCGGCGACGCCGGCGAACTGGTCGGTGGTGGTGTTGCGGATGTCGTTGCCGCTGGTCTGGATGGCGTGCATCTGCACGCTGGCCAGTTCGGCGAGCATATCCGGCACACTCTCGAGCTTCGGCCAGTTGAGCTGCAGGTTGGTGCGGGTGGTGAAGTGCCCATAGCCGCGATCGTAGTCGCGGGCCAGGTCACCGAGCTTGCGCAGCTGATAGGCGGCCAGCATGCCATAGGGGATTGCGATACGCAGCATGGGAGCATAGCGCTGGATATACAGGCCGTTCTGCACCCGCAGCGGCAGGAACTCCTCTTCGCTCAGGCGCCCGGCAAGATAGCGATCCATCTGGTCGCGGAACTGGGCCACGCGTTCGTTGACGAGGGTCTGGTCGTGGGAATCGTAGCGATACATTCAGCCATCCTGCTGCAGTGAAAGTGGCAGTGCCTGGCCATGCACGATACGCGGAGCACCATATTATTTAAAAGAATAAATATTCATAGTTTTTATACTTAAAGTAATTAGGGGGCATTCCTACACGCAGAGCCGCTGCCAGCGCCGACGCTGCCAGATCGCCGCGAACCACACCGAATTGAGGATGCGATAGGCGAGCTGTACCCACCAGATGCCCAGTAATCCCTGCTCGAACCAGACGCCTACCAGCCAGGCCAGCGGCAGGAACAGCAGCCACTGCAGCGACAGGGTGGCGGTCATTACCGTGCGGTTGGCCCCAGCACCGAGCAGTGCCTGGGCCAGCACCAGTGCCGCGGCATCGAGCACGATCATCAGCGCCGTCAGGCGCAGCGGCAGCCGTGCCAGCTCGATCAGGGCCGAGTCATGCAGGAAGAGCGCGAGGACGGCATCGGGAAACAGCGCCATGGGCAGTGCGATGACCGCCAGGCAGAGCCAGGCGAGATGCACCACCTCCCAGCCCCAGCGGTGGGCGTCACCGTGCTCCTCACGCCCGAGTGCCTGGCCCACCAGGCTCATGGCCGCCATTCCCAGCCCCACACCGGGCAGGATCAGCAACAGCGAGAGATTCACCAGCACGTGTCCCACCGCCACGCTGGCGGTGCCGACCTGACCCAGTATCCAGAACAGCACCGCGTAGCCTGCCGCGAACCACAGCTGCTGGAAGGAGTGGGGGCCGGCCAGGCGCAGGGTAGTAAGGAAGGTGAAGCGGCGGGGCAATCCGGCGAGGAAGCCGCTGGGCCGGGCATGACGCAGGCTGGCCCAGGCCCACATCGCGAGCCCGGCGAACAGTGACAGGGTAGTGCCGGCGCCGGCGCCGGCGGCGCCCATGGCGGGCAGCCCCAGATAGCCGAAGATCAGAGCCAGGCTCGCCATCACGTTGATGACATGCATCGCAAGGATAATGCGCAGGTAGAGGCCGGTCTGCTGGATGCCGTTCCAGTAGCCGCGAAAGCAGAAGATCATCGCCACGGCAACCAGCGACAGCACCCGCCAGCGGAAGTAGGTGACCGCCTCGGCGTTGACCCCGGTATCCTGGCTGATCAGCGCCATCAGCGCCGGTGCCTGCCACAGGCAGAGTGCCGTCACGGGCAGCGAGAGTCCGACAGCGATGACCAGACCGGCATTGAGTGGCATGGCCAGGCGGGTCCAGGCCTGCTCGCCGTGGCGCCGTGCGGTCTGGGCCTGCACGCCGGAGGAGAGTCCGAACACCAGGGCGGTGATCATGAACATCACGTAGCCGCCGATCCCCACCCCGGCCAGGGGCACCTCGCCCAGCGAGCCCACCATGGCGGCATCGATCAGATTGATCAGGCTCTGGGAGAGCATGCCGGCGATGATCGGCAGGGCCAGGCGCAGGATGATGCGGCGACGTGTCGAGGGAGGCAGCATGGCGTTCCGCGGCAGGGGCTGGGTGCGGGCCGCCTGGGCGGCCCGCAGCGAGTCAGGCGGGGTCGTAGGAGAGCACCGGCGCCAGCCAGCGTTCCATCTCCTCGAGACTCATTCCCTTGCGCTCGGCCAGGGCCTCCACCTGGTCGCGGGTGATCTTGCCGGTGGAGAAGTACTTCGACTGCGGATGCGAGAAGTACCAGCCGGCCACGGCGGCCGCCGGCCACATGGCGAAGTTCTCGGTCAGGGTGATGCCGGCCGCCTGGGTGGCCTCGAGCAGCCTGAACAGGGTGGGCTTCTCGGTGTGGTCGGGGCAGGCCGGATAACCCGGTGCCGGGCGGATGCCCTGGTACTTCTCGGCGATCAGGGCGTCGTTGTCCAGCGTCTCCTCGGGCACATAGCCCCAGAACTCCTTGCGCACCCGCTCATGGAGGCGCTCGGCGAAGGCCTCGGCCAGGCGGTCGGTGAGCGACTGCACCAGGATGGCGTTGTAGTCGTCACCGGCGGCCTTGTACTGCTCGGCCAGCGCTTCCACCCCATGGCCGGTGGTCACCGCGAAGCCGCCGATCCAGTCGGGCTTGCCGCTCGGCTCTCCCTTCTCGTCGTAACGGGGCGCCACGAAGTCGGCCAGGCTATAGCAGACCCCGTCGCGGTTCTTGGTGGTCTGCTGGCGAATATGGTGCAGTCGCTCGATCACTGTCTCGCGGGACTCGTCGGCATACACCTCGATGACGTCGTCATCGACGCTGTTGGCGGGCCAGATGCCGATCACGCCGCGCGCCTCCACCAGCTTCTCGTCGATCAGCTTGCGCAGCATCGCCTGGGCGTCCTGGAACAGGCTGCGCGCCGCCTCGCCGACCTTGGCATCATCGAGGATCTTCGGGTACTTGCCGGCCAGCTGCCAACTCATGAAGAAGGGCGTCCAGTCGATGCGCTCGACCATCTCCTCGAGGTCGTAGTCATCGAAGGAGAGCGTACCCGTCATGGCCGGCCGCGGCGGGGTGTAGGCGTTCCAGTCGAGGCGACACTTGCGCTCCCGGGCCTGGGCGTAGGTCAGGTCGGCGGCCTTGGGGCGACGCTTGGCGTTGCGTTCGCGTACCTTCTCGTACTCGGCGCTGATCTCCGCGACATAGTCCGGCTTTAGCGTCGGCGAGAGCAGCTTGCCGGCGACCCCCACGGCGCGGGAAGCGTCGGACACGTAGATCACCGGCTGTTCGTACTGGGGTTCCACCTTCACGGCGGTGTGGGCCTTGGAGGTGGTGGCGCCGCCGATCAGCAGCGGAAGCTCGAAGCCCTGGCGCTGCATCTCCTTGGCCACGTGGACCATCTCGTCCAGCGACGGGGTGATCAGCCCGGAGAGACCGATGATATCGGCATTCTCCTCCCGGGCCGTCTGCAGGATCTTCTCCGCCGGCACCATCACGCCGAGGTCGACCACCTCGTAGTTGTTGCACTGCAGGACCACGCCGACGATATTCTTGCCGATGTCGTGGACGTCGCCCTTCACCGTGGCCATGACGATCTTGCCCTTGGCCTGGGTGTCCTCGTTGAGGGCCTTCTCCGCCTCGATATAGGGGATCAGGTAGGCCACCGCCTGCTTCATGACCCGCGCCGACTTGACCACCTGGGGCAGGAACATCTTGCCGGCGCCGAACAGGTCGCCGACCACGTTCATGCCGTCCATCAGCGGCCCCTCGATCACCTCGATGGGGCGGGTGGCGCGCTGACGGGCCAGCTCGGTGTCCTCCTCGATGTAGGCGGTGATGCCCTTGACCAGGGCGTGCTCGATGCGCTTCTCGACCTCCCAGGAGCGCCACTCGAGGTCCTCCTTCCTGGCCGCGCCGCCGCCGTCACCCTTGTACTTCTCGGCGAGGTCCACCAGGCGTTCGGTGCTGTCGGCGCGACGGTTCTGGACCACGTCCTCCACCGCCTCGCGCAGCTCCTCGGGAAGGTCGTCGTAGACCGCCAGCTGGCCGGCGTTGACGATGCCCATGGTCAGCCCGGCGCGGATGGCGTGGTAGAGGAATACCGAGTGGATCGCCTCGCGCACCGGATTGTTGCCACGGAAGGAGAACGATACGTTGGAGACGCCACCCGAGACCATGGCGTGGGGCAGGTGCTCACGGATCCAGCGGGTGGCCTCGATGAAGTCCACGGCGTAGTTGTCGTGCTCCTCGATGCCGGTGGCGATGGCGAAGATATTGGGGTCGAAGATGATGTCTTCCGGCGGGAAGTCGAGCTCGTCGACCAGGATCCGGTAGGCGCGCTGACAGATCTCGGTCTTGCGTGCGAAGGTATCCGCCTGGCCCGTCTCGTCGAAGGCCATCACCACCACGGCGGCGCCATGGCGACGACAGATGGTGGCCTGCTCGCGGAAGGCGTCCTCGCCCTCCTTCATGGAGATGGAGTTGACCACCGCCTTGCCCTGGATGCACTTGAGGCCCGCCTCGATGATCTCCCACTTGGAGGAGTCGACCATGATCGGCACCCGGGCGATGTCGGGCTCGCCGGCGATCAGGTTGAGGAAGCGCACCATCGCCTCCTGGGACTCGAGCATCCCCTCGTCCATGTTGATGTCGATGATCTGGGCGCCGTTCTCCACCTGCTCGAGGGCCACCTCCAGGGCGGTGGTGTAGTCCTCGTCGACGATCAGTCGCTTGAAGCGCGCCGAGCCGGTGACGTTGGTGCGCTCGCCGACGTTGACGAACAGCGAGTCGGGGCCGATGTTGAAGGGCTCCAGACCCGACAGGCGGCAGGCCTGGGGAATCTCGGGTACCCGGCGCGGCGCCATGCCCTGGATGGCGCGATGGATGGCGGCGATATGTTCGGGGGTCGAGCCGCAGCAGCCGCCGATGATATTGACCAGGCCGCTTGAGGCGAACTCGGCAACGATGGCCGCCATCTCCTCCGGGGTCTGGTCATATTCGCCGAACTCGTTGGGCAGGCCGGCGTTGGGGTGGGCCGAGACGAAGGTCTCCGCCTTGGTGGAGAGCTCCTCGATATAGGGGCGCAGTTCAGCGGCCCCCAGCGCACAGTTCAGGCCCACCGAGAGCGGCTTGGCGTGGCGCACCGAGTTCCAGAATGCCTCGGTGGTCTGCCCGGAGAGGGTGCGACCCGAGGCATCGGTGATGGTGCCGGAGATCATCACCGGCAGGCGCTCGCCGCGTGCCTCGAACAGCTCCTCCAGGGCGTAGATCGCCGCCTTGGCGTTGAGGGTATCGAAGATGGTCTCGATCATGATCAGGTCGGCGCCACCCTCGATCAGCGCCTCGGCCGCTTCAAAGTAGTTCTCTCGCAGCGCATCGAAGGTGACGTTGCGCTTGGCCGGATCGTTGACGTCCGGGGAGAGCGAGGCGGTGCGCGAGGTGGGCCCGAGGACCCCGGCCACATAGCGGGGAATGCCGGTCTCTGCGCCCACCGCATCGCACACCTCACGCGCCAGGCGCGCCGCCTCACGGTTGAGCTCGGGTACCTGCGCCTCCATACCGTAGTCGGCCTGGGAGAGGCGCGTGCTGTTGAAGGTGTTGGTCTCGACGATGTCGGCGCCGGCCTCGAGATACTCGCGATGGATGCGCGTGACCAGGTCCGGGCAGGTGAGCACCAGAAGGTCGTTGTTGCCCTTGAGGTCCGAAGGCCAGTCGGCGAAGCGCTCCCCCCGGAACTCCTCCTCGGAGAGGCCGGCGTTCTGGAGCATGGTGCCCATGCCCCCATCGAGCATCAGGATGCGCTCGGCAAGACGTTCGATCAGGGTAGCGGTCTGGGCAGTGGGAACGGCGGCCATGGTGTGAATCGGTCTCCAGCGGGGTAGTGTCCGGGGTTCGCGGCCGCTGGGTGCCTCGGGGCATCTTCTGTGCAGCGGCCACTGTCAAGCCCGACATGGTACCAAACTGGCCGCGGCGGGGGCAGGTGGGTGCACAAAAACCCAGCAAATCAGTCGGGATTGTTTCGTCGCGTCCCGTGTCTTACCATTGGCAGCATCACTTTATCCGGTACGCAGCAACCACGCCGCTGCCGCGGACCGACAGCGACAGCTTCACAAGAGAGTGCCATGAGCGAACCGATCCAGATTACCGACAGTGCCCAGGACTACCTCGCCGAGCTGCTCGAGAAGCAGAATGTCGAGGGTATCGCAGTACGCATCTTCATCACTCAGCCGGGTACCCCCTATGCCGAGACCTGCCTGGCCTACTGCCGGCCCGGCGAGGAGGAGCCGACCGACGAGAAGCTGGAGCTGCCCAAGCTCGGCGTCTTCCTGGACAAGAACAGCCTGCCGTTCCTCGAGGAGGCGGTGGTCGACTTCAACGCCGATCGCATGGGCGGTCAGCTGACCATCAAGGCGCCCAACGCCAAAATGCCCAAGGTCAACGCCGACAGCCCGCTGGAGGATCGCGTCAACTACATCCTCTACAGCGAGATCAACCCCGGCCTCGCGGCTCATGGCGGCGAGATCAAGCTGGTCGAGCTGACCGGCGAGAACGTGGCCGTGCTGGCCTTCGGTGGTGGTTGCCAGGGTTGTGCGGCGGTGGACCTGACCCTCAAGGAGGGCGTCGAGCGCACCCTGATGGAGCGCATCCCGGAGCTGGGTGGTATCCGTGACGTCACCGACCATACCGACACCACCAACGCCTACTACCGCTAGGCGGGACCGACCCCTAGTCGACAGGAAGATAGGGCCAGCCGTGAGGCAGGCCCTGTGCCAACACAAGGGCCCCACCGATCGGTGGGGCCCTTGTGCTTGCGTCCGGTGAGATCACTGGGCGTCGTCGGTGGGCTCGCGCTTCTCGCTGCTCTTCTCTTCATCATCGGTATCACCCTCCGCCTCGTTACCCTTGGTCGTCGGCGTCTGCCACAGGCAGCGATGGAGCTGTTCCTCCAGGCTCCTGACGCGCTGGGCCTGGTCCTCCAGATGACGCTTCTGTTCGTCGATGCGCGCCTGAAGCAGCGCCTGCTCGTGGTGGCGAGTGTCCGCCAGCGACTCGGCCTGGCGCCGCGCCCAGTCGGTCTCGCGATGGCGCTTCTCCTCCTCGGCCAGCCGGGCACGCGCCTCCTGCAGCTGTGACTCCTGGCGGGCGAGGCGCTTCTCCTGCTGCTCCTCACGGCCGGCCGCGGCCTTCTCCTGGGCCTGTCGCTCCTGGCGCGCCTGGTCGAGCAGCGCCATCAGGCGTGTCTCGGCACTTTCGTGGCGCTGCTCCTCTCGCGTCAGCTTCTCGCGATGCTCGGCTTCCCGAGCCTGCATGGCCTGCTGATGCTCGTCCGCCACCCGGGCCGCCTCGTCCCGATGACGCTGCAGCAGGGACTCCGCCTCGGCCAGTCGCGTGGCGAGGCGCTGCTCGGCCTTGCGGAGGGTCTCGTTATCCGCCTGACGGGTGGCCAGCTCGGCGCTGAGTGTCTCCAGTCGCTGTTCTGTGCCGGCCAGGTGGCTGGCCAATGCCGTTTCGCGCTGCCTGGCATCCTCGGCCTGGCGGTGGGAGTCGGCGGCAGCCTCACGGGCCTCCTCGATCTTGCGGTCAGCCTCTTCCCGATAGTGGGCCAGCGCCTGGTTGGCGCTCTCCTGAGCCTGGCGCCATAGCCCCTCGGCCAGCTCCTGCAGGGCGGCCGGCATGCCGCGGGGCGGGGGCACGTCGCGGTTCTCCTCGCGCTGTTGCCGCCACTCGCGCAGGTGCTCGCTGATGGTGGTGAAGCTGCCGGTACCAAGAATCTCGCGAATCTTCTGCACGCTGGGGGCGTCACCGCGGGTCAGCAGTTCATCGATGGCTCGCTGCACGTCTTCGTAGGTCACGCCACTGCGCGCCATGGGTCTCTCCTCGGCAGGAAGGGGCGCGAGCCGGTGGATCGCGATGCCCCCTCTGGGGTGTTTTCCGGCGCAGCATAGCGGGGATTGTCGCTAAATGGAAGATTATTACATTATACGTAATACGTAAAATATGATATGAAATAGAGAATAAAAGCAAGATTACGCGGCTTATCTTGCTTTTTATTGACCGCGGACGGGATACTGGCGAGCAAGGAGCAAGGAGCAAGGAGCAAGGAGCAAGGAGCAAGGAGCCAGTGGGCCAGTGTGGAGAGGGAGTGAGCCGTGCAAGGGACAGGTAGTGAATTGCCGGTCGGCGTCGGGACGCGCCTTGTGGAGCGTCCAATGGCCGGGCAGGGCGGTTATATCGCGGCACGCAGCGATGCCGAGGCGGTCGCCGAATGGCTGGCGGAGTATCGGGCCAGCCCGAGAACCCGGCGCGCCTATCGTCGCGAGGCCGAGCGCCTGCTGCTGTGGCTCGCCGAGCGGGGCATGACGCTGAACCAGGTGAGACGCGACCACCTGGAGGGCTTCGAGGCATTCCTCGCCGACCCCCAGCCTCGCTCGCGCTGGGTGGGGCCGCCGCGGCCTCGCCGGGCCGAAGACTGGCGCCCGTTTCGCGGCCCGCTGTCGCCGGCGAGCCGTCGCCAGAGTCTGGTGATCCTGCAGGGCATGTATGCCTGGTTAACCGAGGCGGGGTGGGTAGCCCACAATCCCTTCCGGTTGATGCGCGACAAGCGACGACGCCTGGACAATCGTCAGGGGGGCATCGAACGCTATCTGGAGGCGCCACTATGGGAGTGGTTCTGGGGCTGGTTGACCGGCGCGGGCACTCCAGCCACGGAGGAGGGCGGCTCACCGCGAGAGCGTTACCAGCGCCACCGGCGCCGCTTCGTGTTCGGCTTCGCCTACCTGCTGGCCCCGCGCATCAGCGAGATGAGCGCGGCGCGCATGGGCGACTTCCAGCGGCAGGAGGGTCGCTGGTGGTGGAACGTCGTCGGCAAGGGGAGCAAGACCGCCAGCATTCCGGTACCGCCCGACATGCTGACCCTGCTGACCGAGTGGCGTCTTGCCCTGGGCCTGAGCCCGGAACCCCAGCCGGACGATGCCACACCGTTGCTGCGCGCCCTGGATGGCAGGCGGGGCATCGGCGACAACCGCCTCTACCGGCTGATCCGCGATGCATTTCGCGAGGCCGCCGATGCCGTCGAGGCAACGCACGGGGAGGGCGCCCATGGCTGGGCGCTGCGGCTGCGCCAGGCGACCCCGCACTGGCTGCGCCATACGGCGCTGACCCATCAGGCCCAGGCCGGTGTCGAGCTGCGCTACCTCTCAGCCACGGCGCGCCATTCGAGGCTGGATACCACGGCCCGCTACCTGCACGCCGAGGACGAGGCGTGGCACCGCCAGCAGTCGCTGCATGGCCTTGCCGAGCGAAGAGAGGGACGACAGGGGGCGGACGCCACCCGGGACGAGCCGGTATAATCGTGGCAACGACCACGAAGGAGCTTTCATGACGATCGACACCACCGCCGAACAGGCGCAGCAGGAACTGATCGACGAGTTCGAGATGTTCGACAACTGGATGGATCGCTATCAGTACATCATCGACATGGGCAAGGCGCTGCCCGACTTCCCCGCGGAGTGGATGCGCGACGAGCTCAAGATCCAGGGCTGTCAGTCCAATGTCTGGATGCACCACGAGCGCCGCGGCGAGGTGGTGCACTTCGACGCCATCTCCGATGCCGCCATCGTCTCGGGGCTGATCGCCGTGCTGATGCGGATCTACAACGATCGGCCGGCCGCCGAGATCCGTGATACCTCGCCGCACTTCCTTGCCGACCTGGGGCTCGACAAGCACCTCTCGCCGACGCGCAGCAATGGCCTCAACGCCATGCTCAAGCGCATCTACGAGGTGGCCGAGCAGGAAGCCGCCTGAGGCTCAGCGCTCCCGCTCGTCGTCCGCCGGCGGCCGGGGGCGAAAGTTCTCGTCGAGCTCGGGATCCTCGCGGCACAGCGCCTCGCTGGGGCCGCCGGGTACCGGGTCGATGCCGCCCTCGCAGCCGGGGTGACAGCGCGCGATGCGGCGTGCGGCCATCAGCCCTCCCTTGAGCGGCCCGTGCACCCGGATCGCCTCCACGGCATAGCTGGAGCAGCTCGGCCAGTAGCGACAGCGGGGCCCGAGCAGGGGGCTCAGGGTAACCTGGTAGAGCTTCACGAGGGCGATCATCAGCCAGGCCGTGGCCTGGCGCAACAGCCGCACCAGCTTGGCCAGCCAGGCCGCCAGGCAGGGCATCAGGCCTTGCCGTAGAGGGAATCGGGGTCGATCAGCGGGGCGCTGGTGATGCGTGCCGCGTCCTTCTCGAGAGCCACATAGAAACAGCTGCGGCGTCCGCTATGGCAGGCCGGTCCGGTCTGGTCCACCTGCAGCAGCAGGGTGTCGCCATCGCAGTCCAGGGCGGCACTGACAAGGTGCTGCTGCTGGCCGGAACTCTCGCCCTTGCGCCACAGCTTGCCGCGTGAGCGCGACCAGTAGCAGACCCGCCCCGTGTTAAGGGTCTCCTCCAGCGCCTCGCGATTCATCCAGGCCATCATCAGCACCTCGCCGCTGTCATGCTGCTGGGCGATGGCCGGGATCAGGCCGTCGGCATTGAAGCGGATGGCCGCAAGCACGTCGGCCAGCGCATGGCGGCTGTCGGCGGGGGCCCGTTCCAGGGCCTTGAAGGTGTCGGGCATGGGGATTCTCCGCAGGATCGGGGCTCTCGCAGGTTGGGCTCAGTCGTCGGTGGCGCAGCAGGCATCGCAGCGCCCCAGCAGCTCGATGGTCTGACGCTCCACCCGAAAGCCCAGCTGGCGGGCACAGCCGGAGAGCTGGGCATTGACCTCATCCAGGTGCAACTCCTCGACACGCCCGCAGACGCGACAGATCAACAACTGGAAGCCGTGGGAGTGCTCGGGGCAGGGGCAGGCGACATAGGCATTGAGCGATTCGATGCGATGCACCAGACCCTGGTCGATCAGGAACTCCAGGGCGCGATACACCGTCGGAGGCCTGGCCGAGGCGTGCTCGGTCGCCAGGCGGTCGAGCAGGTCATAGGCCTTTAGCCCCCCGGGGGCGTCGGCAATCATCTCGAGCACCCGGCGGCGAATGGGCGTGAAGCGTGCGCCGCTCTGCTGGCACTGCCGCTCCGCCTGGAGCAGCAGGTTACGGGATTCGGTCATGGGACCCGTCGGCTGTGGATTCTGCCGCCATTCTACGCGGCTGGGTGAGGGCGGGCCACCGAGGCTCAGGCCTCGGCGACGGCCTCGAGCTCGCTGCGCCGTGCGAAATGCTCGCGAGCGAAGGCCACCCGTGCTTCGGGCGACAGGCCCTCGGGCTGCTTCTCGACCAGGTCGAGACGACGCCTGAGCCCCTCGCCATTGGCCATCTGGATTGCCAGCCCCGGGCGCGCATTGAGCTCGAGCAGCATGGGTCCCTGGTCGCGGTCGAGTACCATGTCGGTGCCCAGGTAGCCGAGGCCGGTCATCTCGTAGCAGCCGGCGGCGAGCAGCAGCAGGGTGGGCCAGTCGGGGATGGCCAGACTGGCCAGTTCATGGCCGGTATCGGGATGGTCGTGGCGGGTACGGTCGAACTGCACGCCGCGAATGGCGGTGCCGGTGGCGATATCCAGGCCCACCCCGACTGCCCCCTGGTGCAGGTTGGCCTTGCCGTCCGAGGCGGCGGTGGAGAGTCTCATCATCGCCATCACCGGATAGCCGCGGAAGACGATGACGCGGATATCCGGGACCCCCTCGTAGGTGTATTCGGAGAGACTCTCGTCGAAGTTGATCAACGCCTCGGCCAGCGCCACGTCGGGAGCACCGCCCAGCGAGTAGAGGCCGGAGAGGATATTGGAGACGTGACGCTCGACGTCTGCCAGCCGCATCCGGGCCCCGCTGGGCTTGATGAACTCGTCCCCCTCCACGCGCTCGATCACCAGAATGCCCTTGCCGCCACTGCCCTTGGCCGGCTTGATCACGAAGCCGTTGTGGCCGGCGAGCAGCTCACCGATATGCTTGACGCCGAACTGGGTGGTGACGGTGCCGATCAGCGCGGGGGTGGTGATGCCGAAGCGCTCGGCGAGCAGCTTGGTCTGCAGCTTGTCATCCACCAGCGGATAGAGGCGGCGGTTGTTGTATCGCCCGATGTAACGGATATTGCGCCGGTTCATGCCGATGATGCCCTTGGCGCGCAGCTTGCCGGGGGTCGTCCATTCACGCATGGCTCAATCCTCGGTGACCGGCTTGAAGCGACGCAGCTCCAGCAGGCGATAGCCGGTGTAGTTGCCGATCAGCAGGATCAGTGCCATCAGGATCAGCTGCACCCCCAGGAAGTTGAAGGTGATATGCCGCACCCAGGGGTTGTTCATGGCCAGGAAGGCCAGCACCGCGGTAATCAGGCTGCCGCCGCCCTGGATCAGCACCTGCTTGGGGCCTTCCTCCTCCCACAGGATCGACATGCGCTCGATGGTCCAGGAGAGGATGATCATCGGGAAGAAGGTGATGGTCAGTCCGGCATTGAGCCCGAACCGGTAGGCGAGCACCGAGAACACCGAGATGATGCCGATCACCGTGATGATCACCGCCGTGACCCTCGCCACCAGCAACAGGTTGAGGTAGGAGAGATAGCTGCGGATCACCAGGCCCACGGCCACCACCAGCAGGAAGCCGATCAGCCCCGTGGCCAGGCTGGTCTGGATGAAGGCCAGGGCGATCAGCACCGGCATGAAGGTGCCCGACGTCTTGATCCCCACCAGGATGCGCAGTAGCACCACCACCAGCGCGCCGATGGGGATCAGCAGGATGGTCTGGAAGAGCGCCTGCTCCTCCAGCGGCAGGCTGTGGATGGAGAAGTTGAGCAGGGTGTCCTCGGCCAGCTGGTTGCGCACCGCGGCGGCCGCGGGCTGGTTGCGGGAGAGCATCGAGAAGGTGACCCGCGAGTTGGTGCCGCCCTGTACCTCGAGCACCGCCTGGCCACTTCCCTCCCAGATCAGCAGGTTATCCGGGCGACCCTGCTCTCCGGTCGCCGGGTCGAACAGCTTCCAGCTCTGGTCGTCGAATACCTGGATCCAGCTGGTCAGCGACTGGCGGCGCCTTCCATCCTCGAGCAGCAGCCCGCTCACTTCCCGGGCGGGAACCCCTGCCTGGTTGAGCAGGCGAACCAGCAGGGGAGTGCGGTCGAACTGGGTCATCAGCAGGCGGGCATTCTCGCCCTGGCGCTCCGCGTCGAACTCATGGAACAGCTCGCGTGCGAAGGTGAAGGAGTCGGCGCTGCGACTCCAGGCGCGCTCGATCAGTTGCGCGGCCGCCGTGTCATAGGGACGCTCCCAGACGATGTCGCGGCGCAACGGTGGGGTCTCCAGGCGCGGTGGACGGCTGTCCGGTGCCACCAGGACCTGGGCGGTGTAGTAGAGCTGCTGGGAGCCGCTGGCCTCGCGGATCGACCACTGGGCGCGCCGGGCACCATCCTCCTCCACGAACGACAGCCCGAAGCCCGGTGAGGCGGTATGTTCGGTGAGCAGTCGGAAGCCTTCCTGGGTCGATGGCAGTGCCATGTCCACCAGCACCGGGTCGCCCAGCGCCGTGAAGTTGACCTGCGCTTCCACTTCCCACACCTGGCGCTGTTCGCCCGGAGTCCAGGGCACCTCGAGCTGGTAGTGACGGTGCAGGCTCATGGCTACGCCAGCCAGGAACAGGACGCCGACCAGCAGATAGAAGGGCAGTCGTGACATGGGTCTTCCTTGGCAGAGGGCGGTTGATGCGCGGCTCAGCGCTCTTCGTTGTCGAGATCGGCGTCATCCTGATCGCGTCCGGCTTCCGATGCCGGGCGCCCGCCGGGATATTCGGGACGCTCGTGGAGATAGCGCTCGGCTACGTCGACCACGGCAATATCGAGCAGGAAGCGCCTGCCCAGCAGGGCCGGGTAGTCGAGATGGGTGCGGTCGCTCAGGGTGAACTCCACCGGTTCGCGTATTGTGCCCAGGGTCATCATCAGCGTGACCACCGGGCGTGATTCCTCACCGGTGGCCTGGATGATACGGACACGCCTCTCGATAGGGGCCTCGATCCATTCGTCACGCACCGCATCGACGACCACATCGTCGTTGGTCAGCCCCAGTTTGAAGCGGATCCAGTCCTCGCCGTCGCGTTCGAAGCGGGTGATCTCGCGGGCCGAGAGCGAGGAGGTATTGGCGCCGGAGTCGATCCGTGCCTTGAGGTAGGTGCCCACGTCGGGCAGGCCGATCCATTCGCTGCTGCCGAGCACCGTCTTGTTGGCCAGCCCCAGCTCGTCGGCGGCACACTCGCGCCTGACCACCACCGGCTCGGGTTTATCGACCGCGATGTTGTCCAGCCGGGCATTCATCCCGCGCAGCAGTGAGCCCACCTCACGCACATCACCGATCAGGGCATCCTGGCGGCTGGTGACCGATGATATCTCGTTGCCCAGCCGCGACTGGTCGTCGCAGCGGGCACTCAGGGCATCCTCCAGCGCATCCATTCGCACATGGAAGTCGGCCGGTGTCAGCGGCGCCGGCGGTTCGGGCTTGTCGGTCAGGGCAACACAGCCGGTGAGCAGCAGGGCGGATGTCGCAAGAGCGGCGCTCAACAGGGGATGGGGCATGGGGCAGGACAATTCCTTTGAACAGTGCGGGGATAATAATGAGTCGCCAAGCAGCTTGTCCAACCTGCGGGCTTCAGGCTCGGATGGGGATAGTGGCAGCGGGCCGTCCTCGATACGTTCCGATATGCACTATTTAACATAATATACATTATACGAACTTGTTGGCCTCAACGCTTTGGACAGGAAACGACGCTAGCGCAGGCGCACCATTTTGCCTCTGGTAATCAGTGTCATGCATGGATGGCGCCCTGTCATCAGTACTGGTCACGCCGGCACGGGTCGGCTAGCCTGTTGCTGTACGCATATCATACAGAGGCTTTATCAATGTATAGGAAATGGCTGTCACGCCTGGCACTGCTGGGTGCCGCCCTGCTGCTGTCCGGTTGTACCAGCGTCGATATCGAGCGCTACGCCGGGACGCAACCGCGCCTGGATATCGCCGACTACTTCGAAGGCCAGACTCGCGCCTGGGGCATGGTGCAGGACTACAGCGGTGAGGTGCAGCGCCGTTTCACGGTGGAGATCGAGGGGCGTGTCGAAGGTGACACCCTGACCCTGGACGAGCACTTCGTCTATGACGACGGCGAGACCGATCGCCGGGTGTGGACCTTCGAGCGCGACGGCGAGGATCGCTGGCTGGGTACCGCCAACGATGTCGAGGGGCCCGTGACGGCTCGCCAGGCGGGGCATGTCTTCAACATGACCTACCGGCTGCCGGTGGAGGTCTCCGGCCGCGAGATCACCTTTACCCTGGATGACTGGATGTACCTGCAGCCCGACGGGCGACTGATCAACCGCACGGCGATGAAGAAGTTCGGCGTGACCCTGGCCGAGATCACCATCGTCTTCACGCGCGGCGAGTGAATTCTCTAAACGCAGCGGGCCCCGGCATCGCTGCCGGGGCCCGCTGTATACTTGTCTCGGCGATGCCGAGACGCTGCCGGCTTACTCGGCAGGCGCGTAGGAGCCATCCTCGCGGTGCACTTCGTTGCCGGTCAGACCCGGGGTGAAGACACAGGCCAGGTGCATGGTCTTGGTGGCCCGCAGCAGGTGCTCGTCGTGCTGGTCGAGGATATAGATATCGCCCGGCTTGATCGGCCAGATCTTGCCGTCGGCCAGGGTCTCCACCTCGCCCTCGCCCTCGATGCAGTAGACCGCCTCGAAGTGATGCTTGTAGTGGATATGGGTCTCGGTACCCTCGAAGATCCGAGTGATATGGAAGGAGCAGTTGCCGCCATCATCGGCCAGCGACAGGCGGGTGCTGTCCCAGTTGCCGTTCTCGGCGGTGACCAGGCGGTCTGTCTTGCGGCACTCCTCGAGATTGCGAACGATCATATCTATCTCCTTGAAATTCGGTGGCGGCGCGATCGGTGATCAGGATCGGCCGAGTGCTGGCGGACCGCCGGGGCGGCCCGCTCAGGATATCAGCTCAGCGCCTGCTTGGCGCTCTGCTCGAGGATATCCAGACCCTTCTGCAGGTCCTCCTCGGGAATGGTCAGCGGGCAGAGGCACTTGACCACTTCACCGTCCTGGCCGCTGGTCTCGATGACCAGGCCATTCTCGAACGCCTTGTGGGTGATCTTGTCGGCGATCTCGCCGCTGCCCACGTCGATGCCACGCATCAGGCCGCGGCCGCGCTCGGACGCCTCGATGCCCTGCTCGCTGATCCAGGCGGCGATCCTGGCGAAGCGCTCGGAGACGATGTCGCCCTTGCGCTGCACTTCCTTGGCGAAGCTGTCGTCGGTCCAGTAGTTCTCGATGGCGGCGGCGGCGGTGGTGAAGGCCAGCGCGAAGCCGCGGAAGGTGCCGTTGTACTGGCCCGGCTTCCAGATATCGAGTTCGGGACGCATCAGTACCTGGGAGAACGGCAGGCCGAGGCCGGAGAGCGACTTGGAGTTGGTGACGATGTCCGGCACCACTCCAGCATGCTCGAAGCTGAAGAACTTGCCGGTGCGCCCGCAACCTGCCTGGATGTCGTCGACGATCAGCAGGATGTCGTGGGCACGGCAGATCTGCTCGAGGCGCTTGAGCCAGTCGAGGCCGCAGGCGTTGATGCCGCCCTCGCCCTGCACGGTCTCGACGATCACGCCGGCCGGCACGTCGAGGCCGCCGGACTTGTCGCTGAGCAGCTTCTCGAAGTAGTCGAGGGTGTCGGTACCGTCGCCCAGGTAGCCATCGTAGGGCAGGAAGCTGCCGCCCACGGTGGGCACGCCGCCGGTCGCCTCGCGGAACTTGCGGTTACCTGTGGTGGCAAGCGCCCCCATGGTCACACCATGGAAGCCGTTGGTGAAGGTCACGATGTTGTGACGCTTCTTGGCATTGCGGGCCAGGCGGATGGCCGCCTCGACGGCGTTGGTGCCGGTCGGTCCGGGGAACTGCACCTTGTAGTCCAGGCCACGCGGCTTGAGGATGATCTCCTCGAGGGCCTGGAGGTAGCGACGCTTGGCGGCGGTCCAGAAATCCAGACCGTGGATGATGTTGTCCTCGGCCAGGTAGTCAAGCAGGGCCTGCTTGATCTTCGGGTTGTTGTGGCCGTAGTTCAGGGTGCCGGCACCGGCCAGGAAGTCAATATATTCGCGGCCATCCTCGTCGGTCAGACGGGCGTTCTGCGCCTTGGTGAAGACCACCGGAAAGGAGCGTGAATAGGTACGGACTTCGGATTCCATGCGTTCGAGGATCTGGGTCTGCATCGAGAGACCTCCTGTTGATGGAGAATGAATGGGCGTGAGCACGCGAGACGCCAGGGCTACCCCGCGTGCAGACGAAAAGTGGCGAGCGTCAGAGACGATCGGTCTGGAATGGGCCGATCCTGACCAGGTTCTCGGGGTCGTGTTCGCCGCCGAGCTGGTCGGTGGAGAAGTACTCACGGCTGTTCAGCGGCGCCTGCCAGCGGTCGGCGAGACGGCGGAACAGGCCCCAGGAAGCCTGGTTGTCGGGGGTGATGGTGGTCTCGAGGTGGTGCACCTCGGCGAGCTCCGGGCGCGTCATGATGGCCTCGACCAAGCGCCGGGCCAGGCCGGTACCACGCGCCTTCTCGCCCACGGCAACCTGCCACAGGAAGTAGGTATCCGGGGCGTTGCTCTTCACGTAGCCCGAGACGAAGCCGACGATCTCGCCCTCCTCGTCCGTGGCGACCGCGCAGGTATCACGAAACTGGGTGGCCAGCAGCAGGTAGGCATAGGCGGAATTGACGTCGAGTGGGGGGCATGACTTGACCAGTTCATAGATGCCCCAGCCGTCATCGGGGTTTGGCTTGCGGATGAACAGGTCGCTGGCTTCGGCGTCGACCACTTCGTCGGCCACGGTAGGCCGCGCGAGGTCGGCGGAAGGCGTGAAGGGCTCGGTTGTTGTCATCATGGGCGGTGTTCGCTTCGGCGATGTCGGGAGGGATTATACCAAGCGCCCGGCAAATCTCAAATCTGGGATTATTTTGCAGGGCATGATCCATAACAAAATATTATGCGAGCGTCTCGGCGGGCAGTCGATTCCGCTCGGCGACTCGACCCACACGGCTGTTGTGACTGCCATCGGGCAGCGCTCGGATGACCTGCCCTGCCTCTTCAGTCTAGTCCAACCGGCCGATGGCAGCGCCAACGCAAGGAGCCGCCCGAAGGCGGCCCCAGGGTAGCGCTCAGCGCCGGGTCGGCGTGCGCATGGTGACGAACTCCTCGGCGCCGGTCGGGTGGATACCCACGGTGGCATCGAAGTCAGCCTTGGTGAGCCCGGCCTTCACGGCGATGCCGATCCCCTGGATCACCTCGCCGGCCTCCTCACCCACCATGTGGGCGCCTACCACCACGTCGCTCTCGTCAGCGACGATCAGCTTCATCAGGCAGCGCTCGGCACTCCCCGACAGGGTGTGCTTCATGGGGCGGAAGTCGGCGCTGTAAACGCGGATCTCGCCGAACTGCTCCCGTGCCTCCTCCTCGGAGAGCCCCACGGTACCGATATTGGGGTGGCAGAATACCGCGGTGGGGATGTTGCGGTAGTCCAGCGCGGCAGGCGGTGGCGTGTCCTCGAAGTGGCAGCGCACCAGGTGCATGGCCTCGGCCAGCGCCACCGGGGTGAGCTCCGGCCCGCCGGTGACATCACCCAGGGCCAGCACCGAGGGCAGCGAACTCTCGAAGCGCTCGTTGACCTTGATATAGCCGCCGTCGTCCAGGGCCACGCCCAGGGTGTCCAGTCCCAGCCCCTCCAGATGCGGGCGGCGCCCGGTGGCGGCCAGTACCGCATCCACCTCCAGGACCTCGCCGTCGGTCAGGGTCACCGCCAGCCCCCCTTCGACCTTGTCGATGCGTTCGATGTTGGTCTCGAAATGCAGCTGGACCCCCTTCTGGCGCATCTGGTCGCGGGTGAATTCGCGCACCTCGTGGTCGAAGCCGCGCAGGAACAGCTCACCGCGGTAGATCAGGTGGGTGTCGCTGCCCAGGCCGTTGAAGATGCTGGCGAACTCCACGGCGATATAGCCACCGCCCAGTACCAGGAAGCGCTCGGGGAAGCTCTCCAGGTCGAACACCTCGTTGGAACTCACGGCCAGCTCGCTGCCCGGAAACTCCGGCACCCAGGGCCAGCCCCCCACGGCGATCAGGATCTTCTCGGCGCTGTACACCTCGTCGCCTACCGCGACGCGATGGGCGTCGAGCAGCCGGGCGCGGCCATTGATCAGGCGCACACCGGCACCGTCGAGCAGCCGGGCATAGATGCCGTTGAGCCGCTTGATCTCGCCCACCTTGTTGTCGCGCAGGGTCGGCCAGTCGAAGCTCGGCGCCTCGGCCAGTCGCCAGCCGAAGCCCTCGGCATCCTCGAAGGCGTCGTGGAAGTGGGCGGCGTAGGAGTAGAGTTTCTTGGGCACGCAACCCACGTTGACGCAGGTGCCGCCCAAGTAGCGGTCCTCCGCCACGGCCACCCGGGCACCGGCAGCGGCGGCGGTGCGCGCCGCCCGCACGCCGCCGGAGCCGGCGCCGATCACGAAGAGGTCCCAGTCGTAGGTGGTTGATTCGAGGTCGGACACGGTGTCGCTCCTTGTCGTGGGCGCTGGGCCCTGGATTCGATGCGGCGATGATAGCAGCGATGGCGTGGCAACGGCATGGCGGCACCGCGTCGCATCAGGGCGGCTTGTTGACCGCTCCCCGGGGGGACGGTAAAAGAGGCGCCAACTCTCACCACCTCTTCACTTGAATCGAGGCCAACCATGAGAAAGGAAATCGAGACCCTGCTGGAGAACAACCGCGCCTGGGCCGAGGACGTCAGTCGCGACGATCCTGATTTCTTCAATCGCCTGTCGAACCAGCAGAATCCCGACTATCTGTGGATCGGCTGCTCGGACAGCCGCGTCCCCGCCAACCAGATCATCGCCCTGCCCCCCGGCGAGGTCTTCGTGCACCGCAATGTCGCCAACCTGGTGCACCACAATGACCTCAATGCCCTCTCCGTCCTGCAGTATGCCGTGGACGTCCTCAAGGTGCGCCATATCATGGTCGTGGGCCACTACGGCTGCGGGGGGGTGCGTGCCGCCATCGAAGGTGGCGACAACGGCCTGGTCGACAACTGGCTGCATTCGGTTCGCGAGCTCTACTACCAGCATCGCGACGAGCTGGCACCGCTACCGCTCGATGAGCGTGTCGACCGCATGTGCGAACTCAATGCACGCGCCCAGGTGACCCGCCTGAGCCGCACCAAGATCATCCAGCACGCCTGGCAGCGCGGCCAGGAAATCTGGCTTCACGGCTGGGTCTACGGGCTGGCCGACGGCCGCGTCAAGGATCTCGAGTGCACCATCGCCGGCCTCGATGAGGCGGCCGACCTCTATCGCATTCAGAGCGCCACCCCCGCCGGCTGAGCATCGCGTTGGGCCGTCCACCCGTTTCGGATGGACGGCCTGGAGATATTCCACTTTCGTATTATTCAATGACGCTTCATTCATCCCGCGCATGACACCAGTCGGAATTTCGATTGTGTCGGGCCCTTTCGTGTCTCTATGTTGAAGGTTGCAACGCCCGTGCGCGGTGACCGTGCACCAAAAACAACCTCGAAAGGGAACCCGACATGAAGTTCAAGCGCACCCTCCTGGCCGCCGTCGTTGGCGCCACCATGACCGGCGCGGCCCTGCTGCCGGCCACCGCCAGTGCGGAAACCACGCTGCGCATGGCCTACGATGCCGACCCGGTCTCGTTGGATATCCATGAGCAGCTCTCCGGCGGCATCCTGCAGCTGTCGCACATGACCCACGACCCGCTGGTCCGCTGGGATCAGGACCTGTCGTTCGAGCCGCGCCTGGCCACCGCCTGGGAGCAGGTCGACGACACCACCATGCGCATGACCCTGCGCGAGGGTGTCGAATTCCACACCGGCAACGCCTTCACCGCCGAGGATGTGGTGTGGACCGTGGAGCGCCTCAAGCACAGCCCCGACTTCAAGGCGATCTTTGATCCGATCGCCAGCGTCGAGGCCATCGACGAGCATACCGTCGAGATCACCACAGCCGAGCCCTACCCGCTGCTGCTTAACCTGGCCACCTACATCTTCCCGATGGACAGCGAGTTCTACAGCGGCACCGACGAGGATGGCGACCCCAAGGACGAGATCGTCAAGAACGGCAACTCCTTCGCCTCCGCGAACCTCTCGGGTACAGGCCCCTACACAGTGGTCGAGCACCGCAAGGGCACCCGCATGGAGTTCGAACGCAACCCGAACTACTGGGACAGCGAGTCGCCGGGCAACGTCGACACCATCGTGCTGACCCCGATCAGCGAGAACGCCACCCGTGTGGCCGCCCTGCTCTCCGGCGACGTCGACTTCATCGCCCCGGTACCGCCCAACGACCTGGAGCGCGTGCGCGAGAGCGAGGATGCCAAGCTGGTCACCATGTCGGGCACCCGCATCATCTTCTTCCATATGGACCAGAATCGCGTCGAGGCCTTCCAGGACCCGCGCGTGCGCCAGGCCTTCGACTTCGCGGTGAACCAGGATGCCATCGCCGACCGCCTGATGAAGGGCTTCGCCACCCCGGCGGCGCAGTTCTCTCCCGAGGGCTATGCGGGCCATATCGAGTCGCTGGAGCGTCGCTACGACCTGGAGAAGGCCCAGGCACTGATGGAAGAGGCGGGCTACGCCGACGGCTTCGAGATCACCATGATGGCGCCCAACAACCGCTACGTGAACGACGCCAAGATTGCCCAGGCGGTGGCCACCATGCTGGCGCGCATCAACGTCGACGTGGATCTCAAGACCTTGCCCAAGGCGCAGTACTGGGGCGAGTATGACGATCGCGCCGCCGACATGATGATGATCGGCTGGCACGCCGACACCGAGGACAGCGCCAACTTCCACGAGTACCTCACCGCCTGTCCGGATGCCGACAGTGGCGCCGGCCAGTACAACGCCGGCAACTACTGCAACCCGGAGCTCGACAAGCTGGTCGCCGAAGCCAACCTCGAGGTCGACCTCGAGAAGCGCGCCGAGATGCTCCAGCAGGTCGAACAGACCCTCTATGACGAGGCCGCCTTCGTGCCCCTGCACTGGCAGGATCTGGCCTGGGCCGCGGCACCCAACGTCAATATCGAGCCGGTACTCAACGTGATGAACTTCCCCTACCTCGGGGACCTGGTCATCGACGAGCAGGAGTGATCCCGACGCCGGTCCGCCGGGCCGGCGTCATCCCGATCATTCGCTACCCCAGACAACGAGCGACGCACTCCGGCCGCGAGTGCGTCGACGCCTGTACGCCCACAGGACTCCTTCATGATCGCCTTCCTGATCAAGCGCCTATTCCATGCGCTGCTGGTGATGTTCGTCATCAGCATCATCGCCTTTTCCATACAGGACAACTTGGGCGACCCCATCCAGCAGATGGTCGGCCAGTCGGTGCCGGAGAGCGAGCGCGAGGCCCTGCGCGAGGAGCTCGGCCTCAACGACCCCTTCCTGGTCCAGTACCTGCGCTTCGCGAAGAACGCCGCCCAGCTCGACTTCGGCTACTCCTACATCTTCAACGAGCCGACCACCGAGGTGGTGCTGCGCCACCTGCCGGCGACCCTGGAGCTGGTAGCCGCCACCACCCTGCTGATCGTGCTGCTGTCGGTGCCCATCGGGGTCTACAGCGCCATCAAGCCGCGCGCCCTGCTGTCGCGATTCTTCATGGGGGTCTCCATCGTCGGTATCTCGATCCCGGTGTTCCTCACCGCCATCGTGCTGATCCAGCTGTTCGCCATCGGCGTGACCTGGACCCCCTTCCCCGCCGATACCGGCTGGGGCAGCTGGCTCAACGATCTGATCACCACCGACGGCGGGATGCCCGCCTACGGACGCGGTGATCCGGTGCATGTCTTCGGCACCTGGTATACCAACTTCGCCTCCACCGATGGCCTGGTCTATCTGGTACTGCCCGCCATCTCGCTGGCCTCGATCATGCTGCCGCTGTTCATCCGCCTGATCCGCGCCGAGATGCTCGAGGTGCTGCAGTCGGAGTACGTCAAGTTCGCCCGGGCCAAGGGCATCAGCCTGCGACGCATCTACTTCCTGCACGCGCTCAAGAACACCATGCTGCCGGTGATCACGGTGGGCGGGGTGCAGATCGGCACCCTGGTGGCCTACACCATCCTCACCGAGACGGTATTCCAGTGGCCCGGCATGGGGCTGATGTTCCTCAATGCCATCAATCGCTCGGATATCCCGCTGATCGTCACCTACCTGATGATCGTGGGCCTGATCTTCGTGATCACCAACACGCTGGTCGACCTGATCTACGGCCTGGTCAACCCCACCGTCAAGCTGACAGGCAAACCCGCATGACTACCCAGACCTCCCCCCAGCAGAGTGCGCCCCTGCCGAGCCGCTGGGAGCGCCTGCGCGACTCCTACCTGCTCTACAGCTTCAAGCGCGACCCGATTGCCCAGGTCAGCCTGCTGGTGTTCATCGTCTTCGTGGCCTGCGCCGTGCTGGCGCCCTGGCTGGCGCCGATGAACCCCTATGACCTGGCGCAGATCGACATCATGGCCTCGGAGCTGCCGCCCTTCTGGATCGACGGCAGCGACCCCGCCTACCGGATGGGTACCGACGCCCAGGGGCGCGACCTGCTCTCCACCATCCTGTATGGCGCCCGGGTGTCGCTGATCATCGGCTTCGGCGCCGTGGCGCTGCAGGCGCTGCTGGGCGTGGTGTTCGGCCTGTTGGCCGGCTACCTGGGCGGACGCATCGACGCCTTCCTGATGCGTCTGGCCGATATCCAGCTCTCCTTCTCCACCCTGATGGTGGCCATCGTGGTCGGCGCCCTGGTCAAGGCGATCTTCGGCAGCGCCACCTTCAGCGCCTATGCGGTGCCGCTGCTGGTGCTGATCATCGGGCTGGCTGAGTGGCCGCAGTATGCGCGCACCGTGCGCGCCTCGGTGCTCGCCGAGAAGGGCAAGGAGTATGTGGACGCCGCGCGCACCATGGGCCTGCCCAGCCGGCGCATCATGTTCCGCCATATCCTGCCCAACACCCTGTCGCCGATCTTCGTCATCTCCACGGTGCAGGTGGCCAACGCCATCATCTCCGAGGCCGCCCTCTCCTTCCTGGGGCTGGGCATGCCGGAGACCCACCCGTCGCTGGGCTCACTGATCAAGTCAGGCTTCGACTACATCCAGTCGGGCTCGTGGTGGATCACCCTGATCCCGGGGGCGGTGCTGGTGGTGCTGGTGCTGGTGATCAACCTGCTCGGCGACTGGCTGCGCGATGTTCTCAACCCGCGACTCTACAAGGGCTGATGCCATGTCTCTTCTTGAAGTCAACAACCTCGACGTGCGCTTCGCCCTGCGCCGTGGCGACGTCAAGGCGCTGCGCGACGTCAGTTTTACCCTCGACCGTGGCGAGCGCCTCGGTATCGTCGGCGAGTCCGGGGCGGGCAAGTCGGTGGCCGCCTTCAGCCTGCTCAACCTGATCGCCAAGCCCGGTTATATCGCCGGCGGCAGCATCCGCTTCGACGGCCAGGAGCTGACCGGGATGAGCGACCGCGCCCTGCGCCGGATCCGCGGCAACCGCATCTCGATGATCTTCCAGGACCCGATGATGACGCTCAATCCGGTGCTCTCCATCGGCGAGCAGATGGTGGAGTGCCTCAAGGCGCACCGCCGCATCGGTGGCCGCGAGGCCCGCGCCATCGCCCTGCGCAAGCTCGAGCAGGTGCATATCCCCTCCCCGGAGGCGCGCCTGGACCAGTACCCCCACGAACTCTCCGGCGGGATGCGTCAGCGGGTGATCATCGCCATCGCCCTGCTGCTCGATCCGGACATCATCATCGCCGACGAGCCCACCACGGCGCTCGATGTCACCATCCAGGCCGAGATCATGGACCTGCTGCTGGAGCTGTGCGAGAAGCACAACGTCGGCCTGATCCTGATCACCCACGACCTCGGCGTGGTCAGCCAGGTGACCCAGCGCATGCTGGTGATGTACGCCGGCCGGGTGATCGAGCAGGGCCCGACCCGCGAGATCATCAACGACCCCCAGCACCCCTATACCCAGGGATTGATGAACGCCCTGCCGCAGATGGCCACGCCGGGCAGCCGGCTCAACCAGATTCCCGGCAGCATGCCGTCGCTGGACAACCTGCCCAGCGGCTGCGCCTTCCATCCGCGCTGCGGCTTCGTCACCCGCCCCGACGGCAGTGAGCGATCCGCCTGCCGCACCCGGGTGCCGGAGTTCGTGGCCTCCGGCAACTGCCGGGTGGCCTGCCATATGGTGGCCGAGATGCTCGATCAGGAACGCATTCCGGCGGAGGAGACGCCCCGATGACCGCTACTGCTACCCTCACCCGTCCAGCCACCGCTGCTGCCGATTCCCCGCGCCCGCTGCTCGAGATTCGCGGCCTGGAGAAACGCTTCTCGCTCTCTGGCGACTTCCTTGAACAGCTCAAGTTCAAGGGAGGCAAGCTGGTACGCGAACAGGAGTATGTCCACGCCATCAACGGCGTGGACCTGGAGATCCAACGCGGCGAGGCCCTCTGTGTGGTCGGCGAGTCGGGCTGTGGCAAGTCCACGGTGGCGCGCACCGTGATGGGCCTGCTGCATCCCACCTCAGGCGAGATCCACTACGACGGCCAGCGCATCGACAACCTCTCGACCCAGGCGCTGATGCCCTATCGCCGACGCATGCAGATGATCTTCCAGAACCCCTATGCGTCGCTGAACCCACGCATGACCATCCAGCAGACCCTGGAAGAGCCCATCCGCCTGCACCACCCCGACTGGAGCCGCCAGCGGGTCCGCGACCAGGTCGACGAGGTGATGGCGTCGGTTGGCATCGCCGCCGACTGGGGCAAGCGCTATGGCCACGAGTTCTCCGGTGGCCAGCGCCAACGTATCGCCATCGCCCGGGCGCTGGCCGTGGATCCGGAGTTCATCGTCGCCGACGAGCCGATCTCGGCGCTGGACGTCTCCATCCAGGCCCAGGTGCTCAACCTGCTGATGGATGCCCGCCAGGAGCGCAACCTCACCTACCTCTTCATCACCCACGACCTCGCCGTGGTGGAGCACTTCGGCACCCGGGTGGCGGTGATGTACCTGGGACGCGTATGCGAAGTGGCGCCCACGGCGACGCTCTTCGCCACGCCGCGCCACCCCTACACCCGGGCGCTGATGTCGGCGATCCCACGCCTCGAGGACGACCGGCCGCAGCATATCCGTCTCGAGGGAGAGGTGCCCACGCCGGTCCACCTGCCTTCGGGCTGCGTCTTCCATGCGCGTTGTCCGCATGCCAACGCCCGCTGTCGCCAGGAGGTGCCCGAGTTGATCGCGCGGGACGATGGTAGCCGGGTCGCCTGCCATGGCGTCGAGGAGGGCCGCATACAGTGAGCCGGCAAGGCATCTGGCATAATGCCCCTTTGGCACGGCGTCGGGAGAGGATATGGAGCTGCGCTGGCTCGAGGACTTCATAGCGCTGGCGCGCACGCGGCACTTCTCGCGAGCCGCCGAGCAGCAGAACGTCACCCAGCCGACGTTCTCTCGCCGCATCAAGCTGCTCGAGGAGGAGATGGGCACGGTGCTGGTCAACCGCCAGACCCTGCCCCTCTCGCTGACCCCGGCCGGTGAGGAGTTCCTGGACCTTTGCCATACCGTCACTCAGCGCGTCGATGAGAGCAGGCGACGCCTCGCCCAGCTTGCCGACCAGCACGCCGGGCGCATCCGTCTGGCGGCGCCCCAGAGCCTGCTGAGCCACTTCCTGCCCGCCTGGCTGGGCCAGTGGCCGGTGCCGCCGCCGATCACTCCGGACCTGCGTGCCACCGGCTGGCTGGTGGATGACTTCTTCCGTGCCCTGGCCCGCGACGAGTGCGACCTGTTGCTGTGCTACTGGCCATGCACCCCCTGCGGTATCGAGCCGGACCTGCAGGAGACCCTCTCCTGCCGGCTCGCCGGCGAGCGGTTGGTTCCCGTCTCGCAACCGGAGGCCGATGGGAGCCCCCGCTTCGCACTGGAAGGCGCCTCGCGCCTGCCGCTGATCGCCTATCATCCCCGCGGGCTGACCGCCGGTGCGATTCGCGCCCACCTCGCCCGGATCGATGACACCCCGGATTTCAGCATCCTCAACGAGAGCATCCAGAGCGGCAATGTCCGCGAGCTGGTCGCCCTGGGCTACGGCCTGGGCTGGCTGCCCGAATCCGGCGTGCGCGGAGCACTGGCCAGAGGCGAGCTGGTGCCGGCCGGTGGCGAGCGCTGGCAGGTGCCGGTGGACATACGTCTGTTCCGACGCGCCGATAACCGGCAGCCGGCGGTGACGGCCCTGTGGGATGCCCTCGCTACCCTTCCCCCACCCGAATGAGCGGAGCGCCATCATGACATCCGATCTCGACATCCTGCAGGAGCGCCACCTCGACGCCCTGGAGCGCGACTACGCGCAGATTCTCGCCCACCACTCCCTGGACGGTGTGCTGATCCACAGCGGTCACCCGCGCGCTCACTTCGGCGACGACCAGGAGGCGAGCTTCGCTGCCTACGGCCACTTCGTGCACTGGACCGGCCACGCCCAGCTGGCCCACAGCTGGCTGCTGGTGCGACCCGGCCGGACACCACGTCTCTATCTGCATGCCCCGGAGGATTTCTGGCACCTGCCCGCCGCCCTGCCCGACGAGGCCTGGGTAGCCCGCTTCGAGGTCGAGCGTGGCCGCTTCGAGACGCCCCCGGTGCTGCCTGCCGGTCGCTTCGCGGTGATCGGTGACGTCGATGGCGCCACGGCCCAGGCGCTGGGAGCGCAGGCCAACCCGCCCGGCCTGGTGGCGGCGCTGGATGAGCTCAGGGTGCGCAAGAGCGAATATGAGGTGGCCTGCATCGGTGAGGCCAATCGATGCGCCCTGCTGGGCCATGCTGCCGCCCGGCGCTGTTTCCTGGAGGGCGGTGCCGAGCTGGATATCCAGCTCGCCTATCTCGGAGCCTCCCGCCAGCGCGAGAGCGAACTGCCCTACGCCAATATCATCGGGGTCAACGCCCACGGCGGGGTGCTGCACTACCAGCACTATGATCGCCAGGCGCCTGGCATGCGTCACAGCCTGCTGGTCGATGCCGGTCATCGCCACCGCGGCTACTGTGCCGATATCACCCGAAGCTGGGCCGGGCCCGACGCCGACCCGGCCTTCCAGCCGCTGGTCGACGGGGTCACCGCCATCAAGGATCGGCTGGGCGCGGCCCTGGCCCCGGGTGTCAACTTCGTTGCACTGCAGGAGAGGATGCACCGGGAGCTTGCCGAGCTGCTGGTGGACCAGGGGATCGTCCGCGGTTCCGCCGAGAGCGCGGTGGAGAGCGGCCTGACCCGCGCCTTCTGCCCCCACGGCCTGGGCCACCTGCTCGGCGTCCAGGTCCACGACGTGGCCGGGCGCATCGATGCGGCGGGCCGGCCGCTTCCGCCGCCCGAGACCCACCCGGCGTTGCGCCTGACCCGGTCACTGGAAGCGGGCATGGTGGTGACCATCGAACCGGGGTTCTACGTGATCCCGATGCTGCTGGCACCCCACCGCGGGCGGGATGACGTCGACTGGGGGCTGGTCGAGCGACTGGCCGGCCACGGCGGCATTCGCATCGAGGACAACCTGGTGGTCACCGAGGATGGGGCCCGCAACCTGACGCCCAGCGACGCGGGCTGAGCATGGCCCGCCGGGGTCTCAGCCGATCGGGCAGCTGACCCCGGTGCCGCGCAGGCCGCAGTAGCCGCCGGGGTTCTTGTGCAGGTACTGCTGGTGATACTCCTCGGCGTAGAAGAAGTCGCCAAGCGGGGCGATCTCGGTGGTGATGCGCCCGCCGCCGGCCCGGGTCAGCGCCTGCTGGTAGGCATCCCGGGTACGCTCGACGACCGCCCGCTGGGCTTCGTCCTGGGTGAGGATGATCGAGCGGTACTGGGGCCCGATATCGTTGCCCTGGCGGTCACCCTGGGTAGGATCGTGGGCTTCCCAGAACACCTGCAGCAGACGCTCGAGGTCGATCTCGGCGGGATCGAAGATCACCCGCACCACCTCGGCATGGCCGGTGCGCCCCGTGCAGGTTTCCTCGTAGGTCGGATTGGGGGTGCTGCCACCGGCGTAGCCCACGGCGGTGACGTAGACGCCGGGCAGCTGCCAGAACAGCCGTTCGGCGCCCCAGAAGCATCCCAGGCCCAGCACGATCTGCTGCATGCCCTCGGGAAAGGGGGGCAGCATGCCGCGGCCGTTGACCGCATGCACGCCGCTGATGGCAAGCGGTGTCGCGCGTCCGGGCAGGGCCCGGCTGGGATCGAGCGTCATGGCGTTCTCCTTCTCAATGCTGTTCGCTATTCGTCGTCGAGGATCCGCGGATTGCCGGCACGGCTGAAGGTGTAGACCAGGTCGACGGCCTGGGCAGCACCGGAGACCGCCTCCAGGTAGAGGCTGCGCCAGATGTTGTAGCGCAGGGTGAGTTCGGCGATGGGCGAGAAGACCCCCACACCATAGCGCACCTCGAGATCGTCGGTCAGCTGGCCGCTGAGGGTCACCTGGCTGTCCTCGCCGCTGCCGGCGGTGTCCAGGGTCAGGTCGGAGACGCCGAAGGCTTCACCGATGCCGCCCACCGCGCCGCCGGCCTGCCCCACCGCCATACCCACCAGCGCCGAGGTCAGGGCGCCATCGGTGTCGCTGTCGTTGGGCGCGCGGCCGCGCAGCAGGTAGGAGAGCGCGCTGGCCTCGTCCATGGCCGGCTCCGAGAACACCCTCAGCTGCGGCGAGGCGGCACTGCCGGTCACGCGCAGGCCGGCGATCACCCCATCCTGGGTGGCATCGGGGTTGCGCACCGCCTCGAAGTTGAGCAGCGGCTGCCCGGGCGGGCCGCTGAACAGCAGCTGCCCCTCGCGGATCAGCAGGTCCTGCCCGTAGGCACGGAAGCGGCCGTCCACCAGGCTGACGTCACCGAACAGCTGCACCGGGCCGTCCTGCTGGCGCACCTCCAGGGTACCGGAGAGGCCGGACTCCAGCCCGTAGGCGGAGAGCTGCATGTCCGGGCCGAGGCGCAGCCCGATCTGCACATCCAGTGCCATGCCCGCCCTGGCCATGGCGTCGGCGGTATCCTCGCCGCTGTCATCCCCTGCCGCGGCTCGCTCGGCCTCGCGCCGGGCGCGCTCATCGTCCTCCCGCGTGATGATCACCTCATCGGGGCTGGGGGCGACCGCCGAGGCGGGCAACTCGCCGACCTCCAGCCGCGCCCAGGGGACCTGGACGTCGCCGCGCACCTGCAACAGGGTCGGTCGTGCGCGAATCTCCAGGTCGGGGGCGATGCGCAGTCGCCCGAACTCGGGCAGTACCGCCAGCACCGGCTGCTCGCGGCCACGCAGGGAGACGTCGGCGCGCCAGTCGTCCGCCGAGGGCCAGGCGGCGTCGCCATCGATCGAAAGGCGCCCCTCCTCGGCGGCGATATAGCCCTGGATGCTCGCCGCCGTGCCGGCCAGCTCGATGCCTACCTCACCGTCGCGGACCTCCACGGGCACGTCGGCACCGCTGGCCTTGAGCCCGCTCAGATCGATGCGCCCGCGCATCTCCGGCGCCTCGAGGCGACCCGCCAGATCGATGTCGCCGGCGAGGCTCCCCTCCAGGGTCTCCATGCCGGTGACCAGGCTGCGATAGGGCGCCAGGCGCAACCCATCGAGGGCAAGGTTGCCCGTCAGGCGCCCGTCCCCGGCGGGGTCGTCGATCCGCGCTTCAAGCGCCAGGCTGCCGGCCTGGTCGAGGCCCAGCTCCAGGGCGATCTCGGCGTTCTGCTCATCGGCACTGAACCGGCCGCCGAGGCGTGCCTCGGGCAACGACCAGGGCTGGCCATAGGCATCCTGTCCATCCAAGGCCAGGCGACTCTGCAGGCGACCGTCCGCCCGCCAGCTACCGCCGGCGCCCCAGCCGGCATCGAGATCCAGCTCGGTCACGCCTTCGGCCGACCAGGCCTCCGGCAGGAAGGGATCGAGCAGTGCCATGGGCACCTCCTCGACCCTGAGGGTGACTTCGCCGCCCTCCGCCGAGGCAGCCATGGGCTCGACCAGGCACAGGCTGCCGCCCTGTCGTCGGCTCAGGCAGAACGGTTGCACCCTGGCACTGCCCTGCTCGAGGTCGGCGGCGAAGAGCGCGGGGCCGTCGAGGCGCAACTCGCCCTGCTCGGCATCGACCTCGAGGCTGGAGAGCTGGCCCGCATAGCGGGTGCGCGCCTGGTCGAGCCCCCCTTCCAGCACCAGGGCGGCACGGGAGAGCGGCATGCCCGATGGCGCCGCGGCGTCCAGGGTCAGGCGGTGCTCGGAGAGCCGGCCATCCAGGGCCAGGGCGATCTCGTCGAGGCGCTGGCCGCCGGCCTCGAGGCCGGCAATCTCCAGGCCTACCTCCATGGCCGGATCCTCGAGGCCGCTGACCCGCCCGACCAGGCTGAGCCGGCGAAGCCGGTTATCGGCGAAGGCCAGCGAGTCGCCGGCGATATCCAGGTCCAGGCCGGGCGCCTCCAGGCTGCCATCGGCCTCGATCCAGCCGCTGATGCGGCCCGACAGGGCCTCGTGCAGGCTGGCCAGTTCCGGCATGTCGATCTCACCCGAGAGGTCGATGCTCGGCTCGCTTACCTGCCCGGCCAGCTGCAGGCGGTTCTCACCCTGGCGGAAATCCAGGGTGGTGATATCCCAGCGCATCTGGCTGTCACCCTCGAGCTCGGCTCGCAGGGCCAATGACCGCTCCTGCAGTTCGCCGTCGATGGCCAGGTTCGGTACCGCCAGGGTCCAGCCCTCATCGGTCTGGCGGAAACGCGCTTCCACGTCGCCGTCGAGGCGGCCGGGCAGGCCCTCCACGAAGCGGCCGGGGTCGACGTTGTCGAGGCGGGTCTCGGCATCCACCGCGACGCCATCGGCCCAGGCGACACGCCCCCGGCTGACCACGGAAGCGTCGCCCAGGGAGAGCGAGAGTGGTGTCCAGGCAAACTGGCCGAGATCACCGCTGCCGGTCAGGGCGAGACGCGTGTAGGGGAGCTGGGGGCCCTCGGCATTGAGCGAGGCGGCGATCCGGTAGTCGACCAGGCTGCCCTCCAGGCGCAGGGCCAGGTCCTCGACCAGCCAGGGCTCGATGGCATCACCCTGCTCGTCAACGCTGCCCGGCAGTGGCCACTGCACCAGCTCGCTCGCCAGGCCGGCGGTGAAGGGCAGGGTCGGCTCCAGGACATCGAGACGCGCATCCAGGGCCAGATCGACCGGGCCGCTGAGTTCCAGGCGCACCAGCATGTCTGCCAGGCTGCCATCGAGGCCCAGCTCGATACGCTGCCCGGCCAGCGCCGGCATGATATCGGGAAGCCACAGTGCGCTCTCCAGGCGCAGCTCCAGGGGGTAGTCGCCAGCCAGGTCGACGGCGGCCGCCAGGCTGGCGTCGCCATCACGGGTGGAGATATCCAGCGGGCGCACCTCCAGGGAGTGCCCCTCGCCGAACAGCGACAGGGCCAGGCGCTCGACCCCGTACTCCACGGCGCCCTCCACCGCACTGTCCTCCACCAGCAGTTCCGGCACCTCCACGCGCAGCGGCAGGGTCACCTCGGGCAGCTCGCGGCGTGGCTGCTCCTCCAGGGCGCTGGCCGCCAGTCCCTCGGCGGGTGCGGCCACCTCATCGGGGAGTGGCGAGCGCACGGTGATGGCGGCATCGATGGCCTCGGCTGCGAGGCGCGGGCCTTCGTATTCGCCCTCGCCCAGTGCCAGCCGAGCACCGGGCGACAGTGGCAGCAGCAGACGGGTGCCGACCAGGCGGGTGGGCAGCAGGCTGAGCGTATCGCCCTCGGCCGTGGCGCCGGTGCTGAAGTGGTCCCAGCGCAGCCGGGTACCGTCGGCGAGCAGCACTTCGACGTCGTCGAGGAAGATTCGCCGCAGCTCGATGGGGAACGGCAGCTCGATCGCCCCCGGTGGTTCGCCGGAGGGAGCCGGCGCCTCATCCTCGGCTTCGCTCTCGGCCAGGCGCACCCGGGCCCCCTCCACGCCCAGTACCTCCAGGCACAGGCGGCCGGAGAGCACACACTCCTCCGACCACTCCAGCTCGAGTCGACGCACCGCCACGTTGGCCGGACCGGCCTGCATGGCGAAGCCCTCGAGGACCAGGCGGTCCAGGGGAGCGCCCTCGTAGGCGTCGAGGGTAAACACGCCCATCCGTTGGCCCTGGTCGAGCAGCAGACCGGTGCCCCAGGGCGACAGCGCGAGCCCCAAGGTGAAGAACACCAGGCCGAAGAGCCACAGGGGCAACAGGATCAGCAGGCGAATCAGCGCCCAGAGCAGGGTCAGAACTCTGGACCGATGGCGAAGTGTAGGCGCCACGAATTGTCCTCGTCGTCGAACGGGTGAGCGATATCCAGGCGAATCGGGCCGACCGGGGAGACCCAGCGCACGCCCAGTCCCGCGCCGGTCTTGAGGTCATCGGGGCCCCAGTCTTCGAAGGCGTCACCGGTATCGACGAAGGCCGCCCCCCACCAATCGCCGGTCACGCGGTGTTGCCATTCCAGGCTGTAGGTGAATAGCTGCTGGCCCCCGGTGAGGTCGCCCTCGTCGTCACGCGGCGAGAGGCTCTCGTAGCCGTAGCCACGCACGCTGTTGTCGCCGCCGGCGAAGAAGCGCAGCGACGGGGGAATCAGCGAGAAGTCATCGGTCTCGATGGCGCCGACGCCGACGCCGGTGACCACGCGGTTGTTGGCACCGATCTTGCGGATCCAGCGCGACTCGCCGGTGAGGCGCAGGAAATCGGCGTCGGAGCCCCACAGGCCGTCGGAGACCTCCAGGCTCAGCTGCTGGCGGTCGCCCCAGGTGGGAAACGTGGGGTTGCGGGTTCGGGTGCGTGACCAGCGGACCCCCGGGTAGAGCAGCAGCACCTGCTCGCTGTCGCTGCCCTGGGTAAAGTCCTCGTAGGTGGTGCGCACATAGAGATGCTGGATCCAGCCATTCTCGAACTCCCAGCGGCGCGCCCCCTCGACGGTGGCTTCCAGCGACCGGGTGTCATCGTTGTCCTTGTGGCTGAGTCCGTACTGGAAGCGATAGCTGTCGCGCAGGGGGTTGTCGAGTGGCAACGTGTAGAGGCCCCCGAAACGCTGCTCGGGAGCCGAAAGATAGAGATCATGGTCGAGGCCGTGGCCGTAGCGGTTGATCCACGGCTGCTCCCAGGAGAAGCGCATCCGCGGCCCCACGTCGGTGGCGTAGCCGACGCCCACCTCGAACTGGTGGCGGTCGGCCGGCGCCACGCTGACGTCGATGGGGACCGAAGGGAACTCTTCCTGGCGCGCCATCAGCGCCGCCGTCCCCGCCAGGGCCGCCCCGGAGAGGCGTGGTGGCAACTCGTAGCTGCCTTCGCCGTCGGTTGCCACCGCCTGGGACCAGCCCGGCTTGGCCTCCTCGAGCGCCAGGGGTGGGCGCTGCAGTCGGGGTCTCACGGTGACGGAACGGAACCATTCGGTCTGCCCCAGGCGCTGGTTGAAACTTGCCAGCTCGCCGGCCAGGTAGGGATCGCCGGGGGTGAAGGGCAGCAGCCGTCGTAGACGCTCGGGCTCGATATGGCTGCCGGAGATGGCCACGTCGCCGAAGCGGTAGCGCGGGCCGCTGTCCAGGGTCAGGTAGAGCCTGGCGCTCTCCTCAAAGGGGCGTACTTCCATGCGACGGTCGGCATAGCGCCACTCGAAGTAGCCACGCTCCAGGGCCAGGTTGGCCAGCTTTCCGCGCAGGCTGTCGTAGGGAGCGTGGACCAGTGGCTCTCCCACGGCCAGCGGGAAGGCATCGATGGCCTCCTGGAAGGGGGGATCCTCCCGGGCATCCCCGTTGAGGCGGAAGTCGAGGGTCTCGATCCGCACCCGCGGGCCCGGCTCGATGGCGAGCTCGACATACTCGGGTGCCTCGCCTTCCGCCAGGCGGACCTCGATCTGGGGTTCGTAGTAGCCATAGACACGCATCGCCTCGGCGGTACGGCGACGCGATTCACCTTCCAGCCGTGTCCGGCTGTACTGGGTCTCGTCCAGCCCCTCGAGGTAGTGACGGATGTTGTCCGCCACACTGCCCTCGATACCATCGATGCGGGCCTCGATGGCCAGCACGCCCGGAGCGGGCAACAGGCCCAGCACCAGAGTCGCCGCGATCAGGCGCACTCCAACGCGATTCTCCATATCCCTACGCCTTGCCGTCTGCGACTCGTGGGGATGCCCTGACGCAAGCCTCAAGGCCTGAGTGCCTCGAGACGGGCGCTCAGCGCAAGCTGGCTGCGCCGCAGTTCGCCCGCCTCGGCCTCGAGCGCGCTCAGGCGCTGGCGCAGGGCATCCCGTTGTTGGCGATCATCTTCCCGCGCCTCGTCGACGCCTTCAAGCGTCTCGGCAAGCGAGACGACTCGCGCCTGCAACTCCTCGAGGCGTGAGCGCTGCTCCGCCTGGCCATCGGCCAGGCTCTCCTCGACCGCGGCCTGGCGCTCCCGCAGTGCATCGAGGGCAGTTTCATCGATGGCCTGCTCCTGCAGTTCGGTGAGGCGCCGGTCATGCTGCTCCTGGGCCTCGCTGAGCAGATCGAGACGCCCCCCAAGGGCGCCGCGCCCCTCCTCGCCGGCCCGCTCCAGGGCGTCGAGGGAGCCCTGGAAGGCGGCGAGCATCGCTTCGCGGGTTGCGGCGGCCTCGCCCATGCGGGTCAGGCGCGCCTCCTGGCGATCGATCATACCTTCCAGGCGTTCGAGCCCTGCGGCAAGGTCCTCCTCGACCACGCCGAAGTGTCGTTCCTGGGTGGCGTCCTGACGCTCCAGGGCGTCGAGACGCGCCTCCAGTCGCTCGAGGCCATCACCTTCACCGATGGCAGCATCGAAGCGCGCATGAACATTGGAGAGTTCCCCGCTCAGCCGCGCTGCCTCGGCCTCAAGGCGCTGACGCTCCTGCCAGACGAACCAGCCCATGGCCCCCAGGGCCCCGACGAGCATCAGTACCAGCAGCCACAGCGGCCACACCCGTGGAGGCTCGGGATACCGGGGGCGGTGTGCCGTCAGGCTGGCTTCCGGATCCGGGACGATCGGTCCGGCGTAGCGGCGCGGTTCCGGACGCTCTGCCATGCTCTACTCCTTGTGTGGCCGGGGCTGGGATGCCGGGATACGGGTCGCCTGATATCATGCCGAGGCGCCCGGAGGCATGCCCATGCGACGGCAACCAGTGTAAAGGGTTTACGGTCTCCAGCGCACGGGGCGAGGCCAACGCTGCTGCTCCCGTTGCCCATTGACCCAGTCGCCAAGGAAGCCCGATGTCATTCGAACTGCCTGCCCTGCCCTACGACGCCAAGGCCCTTGAACCGCACCTCACCCGCGCGGTGGTGCAGCAACGCCACGGCGAGCTGCAGCGGGCCTGCGTGGCTCGCCTCAATCGGCTGGTCGCCGGCACGCCCTGGGCGGAGTGCTCCCTGGAGGCCATTCTCCTGGGCGCTGAAGGCGCGCTCGCCCAGCAGGCGGCGCAGGCCTGGGCCTTGACCTTCCACTGGCACAGCCTGGCGCCGCGCCCAGGGACCCTGCCCGACCCGCTGGCCGCGGCCATCGGTACCGCCTTCGGTGACCTCGAGGGGCTCCGTTGTGCCCTCGAAGAGGCCGCCGCGGAATTCAGTGAGGGGGGCTGGGTGTGGTTGGTCGCCCAGGGCGAGGCGCGGGAGCTGGCCGTGGTGACCACCGCCGACGGCGAGCTGCCGCTGGCGCCGGGAGTTATCCCGCTGCTGGCCCACTACGTGGCGCCAGAGGCCGAGGAGGCCGCGGCAGGGCTCGCGGCCTTCTGGGCACTGGCCAACTGGCGATTCGCCACCACCAATCTCATGGGTTCGGCCGCGCCAAGCCGGCCATCCATCCCTCAGGGGTCGGCGCGACGGCCGATGCCGCGATAGGTTAACCCCTGGGCGGCGACCCATGCCGGGTCATAGATATTGCGCCCATCCAGCACCAGGCGCTCGCCCAGCAGCGTGGCCAGTTGTCGCCAGTCGGGATTCCAGTAGGCCTTCCATTCGGTGACCAGCATCAGGGCGTCGGCCCCCCGACACGCCTCCAGCGGGTCGCCCTCGAAGAGCTCCAGCAGCGGGTGGTTGCCCACCTCCTCGCGCAGCGCCGGCAGCGCCGCGGGGTCGTGGAGGCGAACCCGAACCCCCTGGGCCCACAGCGCCCGCAACAGGGTCAGCACCGGGGCGTGGTCGATGCGCGCGGTGCCGGGCTTGAAGGCAGCGCCCCAGATCGCCACACAGCGCCCTTCCAGACGGCCATGGAAGTGTGTCCACAGCTTGCGGAACAGCGTCTCCTTCTTGTGCTCGTTGATGTCGAGCACCTGCTCGAGCAGCGCCGAGCGCCGCCCGCTGGCGGACTGGACGTCGGCCAGGCGCATCAGGTCGCGGGAGAAGTTGGGGCCACCGAAGCCACAGCCGGGGTAGAGGTACTCGTAACCGATGCGAGGGTCGGAGCCCATTCCCTGGCGCACGAACTCAACGTCGACGCCCAGGCTGTCGGCGAGCCCCGCCACCTCGTTCATGTAGCTGATGCGGGTGGCCAGCATGCCGTTGATGGCCAGCTTGGTGAGCTCCGCCGCACGGCACGGCATGCGCTGGATCACCTCGCGGCGCCGGTTGAAGGCGCGCAACAGCTCGCGTACCCGTGCCTCCGCCCCGGGATCGTCGGCACCCAGCAGCCAGCGGCCAGGCCGGGTGAAGGTCTCCCAGGCGCGCCCCTCCTCGATCATGTCCGACAGGGCCACGGCGTGGCTGCCCGGCCCCAGCCTGGCCTCCAGCCGCTCGGTCTCGCCGACCGGGAAGGTGGAGTGGTTGACCAGCAGCCGCGACTGGGCCCCGTTGCTGCCCAGGGCCTCGAACAGGCCATCGAGGTCACCGCGCTGCTCCGGTGAGAGTGACAGCCAGACCACCTCCTGGGGGTGCTGCAGGGCTTCCTCGGCGCTCGTTGCCAGCCGCAGGCTGGCGTCGGCGAGGCCGGCCTCGAGCTGGTCGAACAGGCGCGGTTCACGGATCAGCCAGTCGGCTCCCCGCAGGGTGGACCATGACTGGTCGGCATGGGGTAGCCAGGTGACCTCATGACCCACCCAGCTGAGGGCGGCGGCGGCGGTAGCGGCAGAGAGTTCGCTACCGTGAACCAGCACACGCATGGCTCAGGCCTCCCCGGCGTAGCGGGCGAGGAGCTTGCGGAAGCCCTCGCCAAAGCGGGCATGGCGTCTACCATAGGCAAGGATCGCCTCGAGATAGCCCAGCTGATGGCCGCAGTCGAAGGTCTTGCCACGCATCCGGTAGGCGTCCACGCCTTCCCGGGTGCGCAGGGTCTCGATGGCATCGGTCAGCTGAATCTCGCCGCCGGCTCCGGGGGGAGTCTCGGCGAGCAGTGCGAAGATGCTGCCGGGCAGCGCATAGCGGCCGATCACCGCCAGGTCAGAGGGAGCCTCCTCTACCGGCGGCTTCTCCACTACGCCGGCCAGCGGCCGTGACTCGCCGGGGGCGGGAACCTCCCCGCCGGTGTCGACGATGCCGTATTTGCTGGTCATCTCGTGGGGGACCTCCTCGACCATCAGCTGGGCGTGGCCGCTATGCTCGAAGGCCTCCAGCATGCCGGCCAGATCGTTGCGATCGAGACCCTCGTCATCCACCAGCACATCGGGGAGCAGCACCGCAAAGGGGGCGTCGTCGCCCACCACCGGGCGCGCGCAGAGCACGGCATGACCGAGGCCCAGCGGTTCCGGCTGGCGCACACTGATGATATTGACGTCGTCCGGCACGATGCTGCGCAGCTCCCCGAGCAGCTCGTACTTACCCTTGGCCTCGAGGCTTGCCTCGAGCTCGAAGTGCTTGTCGAAGTGGTTCTCGATGGCCGCCTTGCTGCCGTGGGTCACCAGCACGATATCGCGGATGCCGGCGGCAACCGCCTCCTGGACCACGTACTGGATCACCGGACGGTCAACGATGGTGATCATCTCCTTGGGAATCGCCTTGGAGGCCGGCAGGCAGCGGGTGCCGAAACCGGCGACGGGAAGCACGGCCTTGCGAATCATGGTGAAGTCCTTGTCGATCTCTCAGCATCAGTGGGTGTCACCGCGGCTAGCGGCGTTCCTTCCCGGGTGAGAGACGTGGGAATGCCTCCCCGGGAACGGGTATCATGGGCATGATACCGGACGCGACCAGGCCTGCCACTGTGTCGACACTACGACAGCGACTGTAGCGTCACGCCAACAACTTGGCCGAGGCCTGTAACATGAACCAGCAACGGAGAGCGCAGATGGGCGCAACATCAACCTCAGCGGACAACGTGGATCCGGGCGAGATCGCCAAGTTCGAGGCCCTGGCGGGACGCTGGTGGGACGCCACGGGGGAGTTCAAGCCGCTGCACGATATCAATCCGCTGCGCCTGGACTTCATCGACGCACGTGCCGGCCTGACCGGGCGGCGTGTTCTGGATGTGGGCTGTGGCGGCGGCATCCTCGCCGAGGGCATGGCCCATCGCGGTGCCGAGGTCACCGGCATCGACCTGGGCGAGGCCCCGCTGGGCGTGGCCCGCCTGCATGCCGAGGAGAGCGGGCTTGCCATCGAGTACCGCCGGGTCAGCATCGAGGCCCTGGCCGAGGAGGCGCCGGGAAGCTTCGATGTAGTCACCTGCCTGGAGATGCTGGAGCACGTGCCGGATCCGAGCTCGGTGGTGCGTGCCTGCGCAACCCTGGTCAAGCCCGGTGGCCAGGTGTTCTTCTCGACCCTCAACCGTAACCCCAAGGCGCTGGCCCTGGCGGTGGTGGGGGCCGAGTACCTGCTGCGCATGCTGCCCCGTGGCACCCACGACTATGCCAAGTTCATCCGCCCCGCCGAACTGGCCGGATGGTGCCGTCAGGCAGGCCTGGAAGTGCGTGAGCAGAGCGGACTGGTCTATAACCCGCTGAGCCGCCGCTACCGGCTGCACCCGACCGATGTCTCGGTCAATTATCTGATGCACTGCCGGCGCGAGGAGGCGTGACTGCGATGCCCCGCCCCGAGGCCCTGCTTTTCGATCTCGACGGGACCCTGGTGGATACCGCACCTGACCTGGCCCGGGCCACCAATGCCCTGCGCGCCCACCATGGCCTCGCCGCCCTGCCCTATCCGGTGATCCGCGCCCAGGTCTCCAACGGCGGCAGCGCCCTGGTCGAACTCGCCCTGGGCCTGGCGCGTGACATGCCAGGACACGACGCGGCACGCGCCTTCCTGCTCGCCGCGTATGGCGAGGCGGTAGCCGAGGAGAGTTGCATCTTTCCCGACCTGGTGCCGTTGCTGGCGGGCTGGGAGGCGGCCGAGCGGCCCTGGGGGATTGTCACCAACAAGCCGCGGGCCTACGCCGAGCCCCTGGTGGCCGCCCTGGGGCTGTCGCCGGGAGCGCTGCTCTGCGCCGATGACCTGCCGGTCAAGAAGCCCGACCCGGCCCCGCTGCTGGAGGCCGCCCGCCGCCTCTCCGTCGCCCCAGAGGCGTGCTGGTACCTGGGCGACCACCTGCGCGACATCCAGGCTGCCCGCGCCGCCGGCATGCCGGCGGTGGCAGTAGGCTGGGGCTATGTAGAGGAAGACGATGACTTTCGTGCCTGGCCCGCCGACCTCTGGTTCGAGACCGGCGAGGCGCTGGCGGCGGCGCTGGATTGAGAAGGCACGCCAGCGGCAGCGGTGTCAGGCCTTCGGCGGTTGGGCGTCGAACTTCTCGCCGTTGTGGCCGCGGCTCTCGGGGCCCATCAGCCACAGGTAGGTGGGCATGATCTCCTCGGCGGTGCGCAGGGCAGCGGGATCCTCGCCCGGATAGGCGGTGCGGCGCATCTGGGTGCGGGTGGCGCCGGGGTTGAGGCTGTTGACCCGGATGCTGCCCAGGTGCTCCAGCTCATCGGCAAGCACTTCCACGAAGCCCTCGGTGGCAAACTTCGAGACCGCGTAGGCGCCCCAGTAGGCGCGTCCCTTCCTGCCCACGCCCGACGAGGTGAAGATCACCGAGGCATCCCGGGAGCTCTTGAGGAGAGGCAGCAGTGCCTGGGTCATCCAGATCGGGCCATTGATGTTGACCTGCATGACCTGCTCCCAGAGCTCGGGATTGTACTGCTCGAAGGGCATGATGCGACCGAGCTGCCCGGCATTGTGGAGGATGCCATCCAGGCGGCCGAATTCCCGGTCCAGGGTTTCGGCCATGTCGTGGTAGTCCTTGAGGGTGGCACCCTCGAAGTTCAGCGGAAAGATCGCCGGCTGCGCTCCCCCGGCCGCCTCGATCTCGTCGTATACCGCCTCCAGCTTGGCGATGGTGCGCCCCAGCAGGATCACCGTGGCGCCGTGTCTGGCATAGGCGAGTGCCGCGGCCCGGCCGATGCCATCGCCGGCACCGGTGACCAGGATCACGCGGTCGTGCAGCAGCTCGCTCGGCGCCTGGTAGTCGATCTTGCAGGTGGTCATGGGTTCTCCTCGGTGATCAGTTGCCGGCGTCGCGCAGGAAGTCGCCGGCCAGCCCCGCCGCGGTGCTCTCGGGATATGCCTCGCGGACCCGCTCGAGCAGTTCCCGGCTCTCGTCCGGCTGGCCCTGGCGCGCCTTGAGCAGGCCCAGCTTGTAGAGCGCGTCGGGTACCTTGTTGCTCTCGGGGTAGTCGTCGAGCACCGTGCGGAAGGCCGCCTCGGCGGGCTCCAGGCGCCCCTCGGCGGAATGCAGTTCGCCCAGCCAGTAGTGGGCGTTGGGAGTCAGGCGGCTGTCCGGATAGTCGCCCACGAACGCCTCGAAGGCGGCAATGGCCGCATCGAACTCGCGTGCCTGGACGCTGGCGAAGGCCTGCTGATAGGCCGCCTGGGCATCGGGATCGTCGCTGCGCGGGGCCGGAGAGTCGGACTGGTCGGCCACCTGGTTTGCGGCCTGCTCGTCGACTCTCTGGTTAGCCTCGTCGGTCGCGTCACCACTGGTCGGGCCGGCGCCCACCGACAGCGAGGAAAGGCGATCCTCGAGGTCCATGTATTGCTGACGGGTCTGCCCGCGCAGCTGTTCGAGCTGATGGCGCAACTCCTCGACCTGGCCACGCAGGCGCCGTAGCTCTTCCTGGTGCTCCTGGACCTGGTTGAAGATCACCAGGCTGCCACCCGCCGCTTCACGGGTCTCCGTCTGCTGATAGAAGGTGCTGGGCTGTGCGGTCAGGTCCTCGACTACCGGCTGCTGGGCCAGTGCGGGAAGCCCTACGGAGAGCGGGAGCACCAGGGCTCCCGCACCGCACAGTCCTTTCAGACCGTGTTTCATCTGTGTCTCCCTCGACGCGGGCGCTCGCCTCAGTAGGCGAACACGACCCGACGGTTCTGGGCGAAGGCCTCTTCATTCTGGCCGCGGGCCGCCGGACGCTCCTCGCCGTAGCTGACCACCTCGACCTGGGAGGGGGAAACGCCCTGCACGGAGAGGAACTGCTCTACCGAGCGAGCACGCCGCTCGCCCAGTGCCATGTTGTACTCGCGGGTGCCACGCTCATCGGTGTGACCCTGGAGCACTACCCGAGCATTGCCGTTCTCGCGCAGGTAGCGGGCGTTGGCGGCCAGCACGGACTCGAACTCGGGGCGGATCACGTCGCTGTCGAAGGCGAAGTAGATGGTGCGCTGCTGGGGAATGCGACCGTCGGCCTGCTGGCCGGCGGTGCCGCCATAGCCGGAGCCGCTGGCCCGACCATCACTCACGCCGGTGCTGCTGGCACCGCTGCCGTCGCGAGTTCCGTCCATGGAGCCGTCCTGGGTGCCGCCGGTGCTGGAACAGCCGGCCACCAGGGCCAGCGACAGGGCGACTGCCAGGGAGCGGGCATAGGGCTTGAATTGCATCGTTTCATACTCCTGAAGCATCAGTTCATGAAAGGTGACCACGCGGGTTCGCGCACGTCACCCTGAGCGGAGGGCAGCCGGAAGGACGCGCGTCCATCGGCAGTGACTGCCCCCAGCACCCCGCTGTTACCCTGCTGGGTGGCGAAGATTACCATGGTCCCGTTGGGCGCAACACTGGGCGACTCGTCCCAGCGTGAATCACTCAGCGTGACCAGGCGACCGCTCTCCAGATCCTGGCGAGCGACCTGGAAACCGTTGCCGGAACGATGGATCAGGAACAGCGACTCGCCGTCCGGCGAGAAGCGGCCGCGGGCGTTGTAATTGCCGGTGAAGGTCATGCGCTTCTGTTCACCGCTGGCCAGGTCGTGGCGGTAGATTTGTGGCCCGCCGCTGCGGTCCGAGGTGAACAACAGGCTGCGGCCGTCCGGCGCCCAGAAGGGTTCGGTATCGATGGCCGAGTCGTTGGTGATGCGCTGCAAGTCGCGTGACCCGATGTCCATCACGTAGATCTCCGGCTGACCATCCTTGGAGAGCGACATCGCCAGCCGACGACCGTCCGGCGACCAGGCGGGTGCCCCGTTGAGGCCCTGGAATGAGCTGATGCGCGCCCGCTTTCCGGAGCCCAGTTCCTGGACGTAGATGGCCGGGCGTTCGGTCTCGAAGGAGACATAGGCCAGCTTGCGACCGTCAGGGGACCAGGCCGGCGACAGGATCGGCTCTCGCGAGCTCAGCACCTGCTGGCTGTTGTGGCCATCGGCATCGGCCACGTAGAGGGCAAACTGCATGTTGTCGCCCACGCCCTGGGAGGTGACGTAGGCGATGCGCGTGGAGAAGGCACCGCGAATGTCAGTGATCGCCTCGAACACCTGGTCGCTGATGTAGTGCGCGGCGCCGCGCAGCTCGCCCGAGTCGGCAGTCACCACCTCGCCGAGCATGCGCTTCTCGCCACTGACATCCATCAGTTCGAAGCGCAGCCGGTAGCCGTCGCCCTCGCGCTCGGCGCTACCCACCACCAGGTAGCGCACATCCAGGGCCTTCCAGTCGCCGTAGCGTACTTCATCGGCGCTGGCGGGCTGGTCCATCATCTGGCGGCGCGGCAGCGGTTCGAAGTAACCGCTGCGCTCGAGGTCGTCGTGAATCACCTGGGCAACGTCCTCGGGCAGCCCCTCGCCACCTGCAAAGGGCACCACGGCAATGGGCGTGGCACTATCGTTGCCACGGGTGATCTCGATCGTCAGGTCGGCCTGGGCGAGTTGACTCACCAGCAGCAGCGCGGCGGCCAGCCAGGCAGTCATCAGGGATTTCATCAGCGTACATCTCCCGGTCTGAAGCGCAGATTGAATTGACGGTAGTCCCGTTGCACACCGGCTGGCAACTGTCGCAGTTCGGCGAACGGTGCCGCGGCCTCAACGGCCTGGACGGCGGAACGGTCGAAGGCAGTGTCACCGCTGGAGCGAGAGATCTCGGCGACAAACAGCTCTCCGGAGGGGCCTAGCCGTACCGATATCTCGGCCGTCGCCCCGGAGGAGACATTGGGGGGAATCCGCCAGGACTGTTCTACGGCCTGGCGCACCAGAGCGATAAAGTCGTTGGCCGCCTGCTGCCCCTGTTGCGCATTGGCGACACGCTCATCCGCTCCCTCGATCAACCGCTGCATCTCTGCCTCGGCCTGCTCGCGCTGGCGTGCGGCCTCCTCCTCGCGACGGGCCTGCTCCTCCGCCTCGCGCTGGCGTGCGGCCTCCTCCTCGCGACGGGCCTGCTCCTCCGCCTCGCGTTGGCGTGCGGCCTCCTCCTCACGACGGGCCTGCTCCTCCGCCTCGCGCTGGCGTGCGGCCTCCTCCTCGCGACGGGCCTGCTCCTCCGCCTCACGCTGGCGTGCGGCCTCTTCCTCGCGACGCTGCTCTTCGGCCTGACGCTGGCGTTCGGCCTCTTCGGCCTCACGGCGCTGCGCCTCGGCTTCGCGCTCGCGCCGGGCCTCTTCCTCGGCCTGACGCTGCTCCTCGAGACGCCGGGTCTCGGCCTCGGCCTCCTCGCTACGCCTGGCAGCCTCGGCCTCGGCGGCCTGACGTGCCTCCTCGAGCGCCTGTTCCTCCACCTCTTGCTGCGCCTCGCGCTGCGCCTCCTGAGCGGCGGCCTGCTCTTCCGCCTGGCGGGCCTGTTCCTCGGCTTCGCGCTGCTCTTCGGCCTGCCTGGCCAGGGCACGCTGACGCGCCGCCTCGGCCCGCTGGGCCTGGTCGGTAACGGTCTCGGTGCTGACCAGGGTCGCCTGAACGATGGAGGATGGCTGGGGCTCGCGGTCGCTGGCCGGCAGGCTGATCACGCTGATCAGCAGCACCAGGACGTGCAGCCCAACTGCCAGCAGCGTCGGCAGCCCATAGCCTACCCGGGCATGTCGTCTGGCCATGGTGCGCTTACTCCCCCCCGCTCGGCGGTTCGGAGATCAGCCCCACGTTGGCGACGCCGGCGGTCTGCAGCGTGCCCATCAGGGTCACCACCTGGCCATAGGAGACGTTGCGATCGCCGCGGACCATCACGGGCGTGCCGGGCTTGCGCTCGAGCAGGATGATCACGCGATCGGCGACCTCCTCCAGGGGCATCTCGGTCTCGTCGCCGCCGATGGAGAGGTAGTACTGGCCGTCGCGATCCACCGACACGATGATCGGGTCGCTGTCCTCGGGGGGATCGATGGGCTCCGAGGTCACCTGGGGAAGATCGACGTTGACCCCCTGGGTCAGCATGGGTGCTGTGATCATGAAGATCACCAGCAGCACCAGCATGACGTCGATAAAGGGGACCACGTTGATCTCGCCCATGGGCTTGCGGGCTCCCCCGCGATGAAAAGGTCCATGCATGACGTGACTCCCTCAGGCACCGCCGGCGTCTGACCGGCCCTGCAGGTTGCGGTGCAGGATGGAGTGGAACTCCTCGGCGAAGTCCTCGTACTTGCCCAGCAGGCGGCCGGACTCCGCGGACAGGCGGTTGTAGAAGATCACCGCCGGGATGGCGGCAAACAGCCCCATGGCGGTGGCGATCAGGGCCTCGGCGATCCAGGGCGCCACGGTGGAGAGGGTCGCCTGCTGGGCCATGGAGAGGGACTGGAAGGAGCCCATGATGCCCCACACCGTACCGAACAGCCCGATATAGGGGCTGGCCGAGGCCACGGTAGCCAGGAAGACCAGGTGCAGGTTGAGACGCTCCTCCTCCCGGGACCAGGCCACCCGCATGCTGCGCTGCACCCCTTCGAGGATCGCCTGGGGACTGCGGGTCTTGGACATCAGCCGGTTGAATTCGCGAAAACCGGCGCGAAAGATGTGCTCGGCGCCTTGGGTCTCCTGCTCCGGGGGCACCTCGCGGTAGAGCTCATTGAGATCGACACCGGACCAGAAGCGGTCCTCGAAGCCACGGTGGGCCTTGCGGGCGCGGCGCATCATGAAGGTGCGCTGGAAGATCACGATCCAGGAGAGGATCGACCCCACCGTGAGCAGCAGCATGACCAGCTGCACCACGGTGCTGGCGTTCATGATCAGGTGGGGTATGGACATGGCGTCGTTCACGGGCATCCTCGTCAGGCTTGCGGTTGAGCAGAAGTGTGAGCCAGCAGCTCGGCGAGCGCCGGCGGCCAGGGTATGGGCCTGAGGCGCCTGGCGTCGATACAGGCGATGTCGACCCTCGCCTCGCACAGGGGTTCCCCGCGACGGGTCACCACCTGGCCGAACTGCAGCCGGGCACGACCCGCGGTCAGGACCTCCGCGCTCACCTCGAGCGCGTCATCCAGCCTGGCGGGCTTGGCATAGCGGCACTCCAGCCGGTGCACCACCAGCTGGACCCCGCTCTCGAACAGCGCGTGCTGGGTGATGCCCCGTGCGCGAAGCCATTCGCTGCGTGCCCGCTCCATGTACTTGAGATAGTTGACGTAGTAGACGATGCCGCCGGCATCGGTATCCTCGATATAGACGCGAACCGGGAAGCGAAACTCGTTCATGGACGGGTCTCCCCCGCCGCATCCTCGGCGCCGGCCGCGGGAGCCAGGCCGAAGTGCTGCCAGGCCTGGCGAGTCACCACCCGACCGCGGGCGGTGCGCATCATCAGCCCCTGCTGTATCAGGTAGGGCTCGATCACGTCCTCGATGGTGTCGCGCTCCTCGCCGATGGCGGCGGCCAGGGAGTCGACGCCCACCGGCCCGCCGTCGAACTTCTCGATCATCGCCAGCAGCAGGCGGCGATCCATATGGTCGAGGCCGTGCTGGTCGACATGAAGCATGTCCAGGGCCCGGTCGGCGATAGCGGCGTCGACATGGCCGTTGCCGCGCACCTCGGCGTAGTCGCGCACACGGCGCAGCAGCCGGTTGGCGATGCGTGGTGTGCCCCGGGAGCGTTTCGCTACCTCCAGAGCTCCCTCGGGATCGGCCACGACCCCCATCAGTCGGGCCGAGCGTGAGACGATCTCGGTGAGCTCCTCGATGGCATAGAACTCCAGGCGCTGGACGATACCAAAGCGGTCACGCAGCGGCGACGTGAGCAGGCCCGCTCGGGTGGTGGCGCCCACCAGGGTGAAGGGCGGCAGGTCGAGCTTGATCGAGCGTGCTGCCGGCCCCTCGCCGATCACGATATCGAGCTGGAAGTCCTCCATGGCGGGATAGAGGATCTCCTCCACCACCGCCGAGAGGCGATGGATCTCGTCGATGAACAGCACATCACCGGGTTCGAGATTGGTGAGCATGGCGGCCAGGTCGCCGGCGCGCTCCAGCACCGGCCCCGAGGTCGACTTGAGCCCTACCCCCATCTCCTCCGCGATGATGTTGGCCAGGGTCGTCTTGCCGAGCCCCGGCGGCCCGAACACCAGGGTGTGGTCGAGGCTCTCGCCGCGTCCACGAGCGGCGCCGATGAAGATCTCGAGCTGCTCGCGCACCCGGGGCTGGCCGATGTAGTCGGCGAGTCGCTTGGGACGAATGGCGCGATCGACGGGCTCCTCTCCCTCGCGGACGTCGGCGGCGATCAGACGGTCGCTCTCCAGCATCGTGCTACCCCGCCATCCGGCGGCTCAATGCCGCCTTGATCATGGCCTCGGTACTGCCTTCGCCCTCGAGGCCACTGAGCATCCTGGCCGCCTCGGTCGGCTTGTAGCCGAGGCTGACCAGTGCCGCCTCGGCATCGGCCAGCGGGTCCTGTCCCGGCGAGACCTGTCGACTGTCGCCCTCGAGTCCCGACAGGGAGGGCTCCGGGGACTCCCAGTGGGGGAAGCGGTCACGCATCTCGATGATCAGCCTTTCGGCAGTCTTCTTGCCGACGCCGGGCAGCCGCGTCAGCGACTTGACGTCATCATCCAGCACGCAGCGCCGGAACGCCGCCTCGTCCATGCCGGAGAGGATCGCCAGGGCCAGCTTGGGCCCCACGCCGTTGACCTTGATCAGCGCACGAAACAGGGTGCGTTCCTGGTCGCGCAGGAAGCCATAAAGCAGGTGGGCATCGTCACGCACGCTGAGGTGGGTGTAGAGCGATACCGCCTCGCCGACGGCAGGCAGGGCCACCAGCGTGGTCATGGATGCCTCCAGCTCGTAGCCGACGCCGGCCACATCCACCACCAACCAGGGGGGCTGTTTGTCGAGAAGCGTGCCTCGCAGGCGTCCGATCATGGGAAGTCCGTATCCTTGCGTCAGGGTGGGCGGCAGGCGCCGCCGTTGGAGCCACTATACTGGTCGGCCGCGGGGCTGGCCAGCCCGGTAGAACGGCGTTCGAGAACGCCGAAAGCGTCGCCTGGCAGCGACAGTATCAGGGCCGAAAATCGCGCCAGGAGCTGCCCTTGCGCCGGCTGCTATGGCCACCGAAGCTGCCGCTGGTGACCAGCCCGCGGCGCGCATGGGCGTGGGTCAGGGCAATGGCCAGGGCATCGGCGGCATCGGCCTGGGGTGTCGCCGAGAGTCCGAGGATCGCGGTCACCATATGCTGCACCTGGAGCTTGTCGGCACGCCCCGAGCCGGTCACCGCCTGCTTGATCTGGCGCGGGCCATACTCGCTCACCGGCAGGCCGTGGTTGGCGGCGCAGACGATGGCGGTGCCGCGCGCCTGGCCCAGCTTGAGGGCCGAGTCGGCATTCTTCGACATCACCACCTGTTCGATGGCGAACTCCGCCGGGCGATGCACGGCGATCAGCTCGCTCACCCCCGCATAGACCTGGGCCAGCTTCTGGGCCAGGTCGTCGGCGCAGATGCGGATGCAGCCGCTGGCCACGTAGCGCGGCGTGGCCGTGGAAACGTCCAGCACGCCGTAACCGGTGATCCGTGAGCCGGGATCGATACCCAGAATCAGCATGTCGGCCATTCACTCGATAGCGTCGAGAACGGCATCGTCGAACTCCGCGTTGGTGGTGACATTCTGGACGTCATCCAGGTCCTCGAGCATGTCGATCAGGCGGATCACCTTGCGGGCAAGCTCCTTGTCCTCGATCGGTGTGGTGGTCTCGGGGAACAGGCCCAGCTCACTGCGCTCGGGCTCGATGTTCGCCGCGATCAGCGCCTCCTTGACCTCATGGTAGGCGTCGGGGGCCGTGACCACTTCCAGGGTGTCGTCATCGAGGGTCACGATATCCTCGGGCTCGGCCTCCAGGGTCGCCTCGATCACCGCCTCCTCCGAGATTCCCGCAGGCAGCGCCAGGCGGCCCTGCTTGTGGAACATGAAGGCCACCGAGCCGCTGGTGCCGAGGTTGCCGCCGCACTTGCTGAAGGCGTGTCGCACTTCCGAGACGGTGCGGTTGCGGTTGTCGGTGAGGCACTCGACCATCACCGCCACCCCTTCCGGTCCGTAGCCCTCGTAGATGCACTCCTCCATGGCGTCGTCATCGGCATTGCCGGCACCGCGGTCGATGGCGCGCTGCACGGTGTCCTTGGGCATGTTGCTGGAGAGCGCCTTGTCCACGGCGGTGCGCAATCGCGGGTTGTCTGCCGGATCGGGGCCACCCTGGCGCGCGGCCACGGTGAGCTCACGGATCAGCTTGTTGAAGATCTTGCCGCGCTTGGCGTCCTGGGCCGCCTTGCGGTGCTTGATATTGGACCATTTGCTATGGCCGGCCATATGTCCTCCTTGCCTGGAACATGACACCGGCGCCCTGGGGCGCCGGTGAGATGCATCGGGTCGGGGTCGGTGTCACTCGCCGGTGGACTCGGCCCTGGCCTTCTGCCGCAGGCGGATATTCAGCTCCTTGAGCTGATCGCCGCTGACCTCGCCCGGCGCGTCGGTCATCAGGCAGGCCGCACTCTGGGTCTTCGGGAAGGCGATCACCTCGCGGATGGTACGCCCGCCGGTCATCAGCATCACCAGGCGGTCGAGGCCGAAGGCCAGGCCGCCGTGGGGCGGTGCGCCGTACTGCAGGGCGTCGAGCAGGAAGCCGAACTTCTCGCGGGCCTCCTCCTCGCCGATGCCGAGGATCTCGAACACGCGGCGCTGCATCGCCTGGTCATGGATACGGATGGAACCACCGCCCAGCTCGGTGCCGTTGAGGACCATGTCGTAGGCCCGCGAGAGCGCCTCGGCGGGGTTCTCCTTGAGCTCCTCGGGGCTGCATGCCGGCGAGGTGAAGGGGTGGTGCAAGGGGCTCAGGCGACCGTCGTCGTCGGCCTCGAACATCGGGAAGTCCACCACCCACAGCGGCGCCCACTCCCGAGTGTAGAGGTCGAGGTCCTCGCCCAGCTTGACGCGCAGCGCACCGATCGCCTCGTTGACGATGCGCGCCTTGTCGGCGCCGAAGAAGATGATGTCGCCGTCCTCGGCACCCACCCGCTCGAGCAGCTCTTCGACCACGTTCTCCATGAACTTGACGATGGGCGACTGCAATCCCTCGAGCCCCTTGGCGCGCTCGTTGACCTTGATCCAGGCCAGGCCCTTGGCACCGTAGATGCCGACGAACTTGGTGTACTCATCGATCTCCTTGCGCGAGAGCTTCGCGCCACCGGGCACGCGCAGGGCGGCCACGCGGCCGTCGTCGGCGCTGGCCGGCCCGGAGAAGACCTTGAAGTCGACCTGCTTCATCAGGTCATCGACGTCGGTGAGCTCCAGCGGAATGCGCAGGTCGGGCTTGTCGGAGCCGTAGCGGTTCATCGCCTCATGCCAGCTCATACGCGGGAACTCGGGCAGCTCGACGCTCAGCACCTCCTGGAACAGCTGGCGGATCATCGCCTCGGTGATGCCCATGATGTCCTCTTCTTCCACGAAGGAAGCCTCGAGGTCGATCTGGGTGAACTCCGGCTGACGGTCGGCGCGCAGGTCCTCGTCGCGGAAGCACTTGGCAATCTGGTAGTAGCGGTCGAAGCCGGCCACCATCAGCAGCTGCTTGAACAGCTGTGGCGACTGGGGCAGCGCGAAGAAACTGCCCGCATGGGTACGGCTGGGCACCAGGTAGTCGCGGGCACCCTCGGGGGTGGCACGGGTCAGGATCGGCGTCTCGATATCGAGGAAGCCCTGGCCCTCGAGGAAGGCGCGCACGCTGTGGGAGATGCGCGAGCGCAGGCGCAGCTTGTCGATCATCTCCGGGCGACGCAGGTCGATGTAGCGGTGCTTGAGACGCACCTCCTCGCCCACCTTGCCATGCTCGTCGAGCTGGAACGGCGGGGTGGCGGCGGTGTTGAGCACCTCCACGTCCTTGGCCAGCACCTCGATCATGCCGGTGGGCATGTTGGGGTTCTGGGTGCCCTCGGGACGCAGCCGGATGCGGCCCTGGATGCGCAGCACGTACTCGCTGCGCGCGCGGTCGGCGTTGGCGAAGGCCTCAGCGGTATCGGGGTCGACCACGACCTGGGCGATGCCGTCGCGATCGCGCATGTCGAGGAAGATCACGCCTCCGTGGTCACGGCGGCGGTGAACCCAGCCGCACAGGGTGACCGTCTGGTCCACCAGGGTCTCGTTGAGCTGGCCGCAATAATGGCTGCGCATGTCGTGTCCTGTTCTGTTGCGTGGTGTAAGTCGAATAACGTGAAACGACGAGGGGCAGCCCTCAGGCCGCCGCTCCATCCTTCTTGCTTGTCTTGCCGTCCGGCGTGGCGCCACCGCCGTCACCGGCGAGGTTCTTCTTGCTGCCGGACTTGAAATCGGTTTCGTACCAGCCACCGCCGGCCAGTCGGAAACCCGCGGCGGAGACCAGGCGCGACAGCGCCGAGGCCGAGCAGGCGGGGCAGTCGGTCAGCGGCTCTGCGCTGAGCTTCTGAAGCTTTTCCAGGCGGTGGCCGCAGGCCTTGCACTCGTATTCGTAGATGGGCATGGTTTGATCACTCCAAATCGTCATCACCCAGTTCAGGACGCGGTCGGGCTGGGCCCGACACAGGCGATATGCGGCCGGCCATGGCAACTTCCAAGCCTGCCAAAGCCCACTATTATAGCGCGCCACACACCAGTGCGGGCAAGGCGCACCTCACACAGCAAGGAACCTCCGATGAAAGCCGTCATTCTCGATGCCGCAAGCCTCGGTCCCGATGTCGACCTGGCCCCTCTTCGCGAGCAGCTCGATGACCTGGTGGTCCATGAAAGAAGCACTACCCACGAGGCCCGGGAGCGCCTCGCCGCCGCCGAGGTCGCCATCGTCAACAAGGTGGTACTGGACGCCGAGACCCTGGAGGCCCTGCCCTCCCTGAAGCTGATCTGCGTACTGGCCACGGGAACCAACAACATCGACATGGCCGCGGCCAGGCGCCTGGGCATCGCGGTGAAGAACGTGACCGGCTACGGCACCGCCAGCGTGGCCCAGCACACCCTGATGCTGCTGCTGGTCCTGGCCAATCGCCTGCCGCTCTATCAGCGCGACGTGGCGGAAGGCCGCTGGGGCGAGAGCCCCTTCTTCTGCCTGATGGATCACCGCACCCTGCAGCTCGAGGGCAAGCACCTGGCGATCGTCGGCCAGGGGGAGCTGGGGAGCCGTGTGGCACAGCTGGCCGAAGCCTTCGGCATGCGCGTGACCTTCACCGCCCGTCCCGGCAACGAGGCCCATGACGACCGCCCGGGGCTGGCCGAGCTGGCCTCGGAGGTGGATGCGATCAGCCTGCACTGTCCGCTCAACGAGGCCACCCATCACCTGGTGGATGCCGACCTGCTGGCACGCCTCAAGCCGGGCGCCCTGCTGGTCAACTGTGCCCGAGGCGGCATTATCGACGAGGAAGCGGCGCTCGCCGCCCTGCGCGAGGAGCGGCTGGGCGGACTTGCCGTGGACGTGCTGCCCGAGGAGCCGCCGCGGGATGGCCACCCGCTGATCGATGCGCTGAACGATCCGCTCAACTTGATCGTCACGCCCCACAACGCCTGGATCACGCCCGAGGCGCGCCAGAACGTGGTGGCGCTGACGGCCGACAACCTCCGCGAATGGGCACGGGGGCAGTGACGATGCAGCGAGTCGAGAGCCAGCACTTCTACTGCCACAACTATGGCTCCATCAACCTCGACCACTTCTACCGGGTGCCGCACCTGGTGTCCCCGGGGGAGACCCTGGCCAGCCGCGACTACCGCGTGGGCCTGGGTGGCAAGGGCGCCAACCAGTCGCTCGCCATGGCCCGGGCCGGTGGCCACCTGAGCCACTGGGGGCGAGTCGGGCGCCAGGACGCCTGGGCCCGCGACACCCTGGCCCGGGCTGGCGTCGATGTCGGCCAGGTCAGGCTGGTCGATGAGCCCAGCGGCCACGCGATCATCCAGGTGGATGACAGCGGCGAGAACGCCATCATCCTGTTCCCCGGCGCCAACCACGGAAACTCGCGAGAGCAGTTGGTCGAGCTCGTCGATGCTGCCACCCCGGGTGACTGGCTGCTGCTGCAGAACGAGCGTAGCGGTCTGGAGGAGCTGATCCCGCTGGCCGTCGAGCGGGGCCTGAAGGTGGCCTTCAACCCGGCGCCCATGGATGACAGCGTGGTGCAGCTGCCGCTGTCGCTGTGTTCCGTGCTGTTCGTCAACCGCACCGAGGCCGCCCGACTGGCTGGCCTTGCCGTGCAGAGCAGCGCCGAGGCTCTGCTCGATGCCCTGGCCTCACGGCTGCCCGAGACCGAGCTGGTGCTAACCCTCGGCGGCGAAGGCGCCTGGTACCAGCACCACGATGAACGCCGCCACCAGCCGGCGCTACCGGTCATGGCGGTGGATACCACCGCCGCCGGCGACACCTTCATCGGCTACTACCTGGCGGCCCGTCAGGCGGGCCTGCCCGTCGAGGCATGCCTGCGCCGCGCCGCCACCGCCGCCGCCCTGGGCGTACAGCGCCCGGGGGCGGCGCAAAGCATCCCCACCCTCGACGAGGTGGAACGTGCCCTCACCCAGGGCCCCGCGGCGCCCGAGGCGCCCATTACCCCCGAAGCCCCCTGACCGTGGAGAGAGCCGTGACCCATTCCATCATCTTTGATACCGATCCGGGCGTGGACGACGCCCAGGCCATCGCCATCGCCCTGAGACACCCAGAGATCGAGCTGCTGGGCATGACCACCACCTACGGTAATGTCGACGTGGAGGTCGCCACCCGCAATGCGCTACTGCTGGCCCAGCTGGCCGGGCGGCACGACGTTCCGGTGGCCCAGGGCGCGGCGGGACCGATGGTTAAGGCGCGCCACGCGCCGCCGGCGCACATCCATGGTGCCAACGGCCTGGGCGATATCGCCCTGCCCGAGGTCCAGGGAAAGGCCGATCCCCGCAGCGCGGCGCAGTTCATCGTCGACACTGTGAACGCGCGCCCCGGCGAGGTGACCCTGGTGGCGGTGGGCCCGGTGGGCAACCTGGCCGCGGCGCTGCAGCTCGACCCCGCCATCATCGACAGGGTGAAGGGTGTGGTGATCATGGGGGGCTCGATCCGCGAGGGAGGCAACGTGACGCCGGTGGCCGAGGCCAACATGTTCAATGATCCCGACGCCGCGTCGCGGGTGCTGACCGCCGGTTGGCCGCTGACCCTGGTGGGGCTCGACGTCACCCACCGCTGCGTGCTGACACCGGCGCACATGGCGCGCATCGAGGCGGGCCAGGGGGAGCTCGGCAAGGTGCTGGCCGGCAGCTACGCCTTCTACCGCGACTTCTACCACGAGTTCCTGGGCATCGACGGCTGTTGCCCCCACGACAGCTGTGCGCTGGCGTGGCTGCTGCGCCCGGAGCTGTTCACCACGGCGCGCGGCCACCTCACCGTGGCCACCGAGGGCGACGCCGAGGGGCAGACGATCTTCGCCCCCGAGGGACGCGGCTTCATCGAGGCGCGCTGGTCACGCACCCCGGCGGTGGAGGTGTGCCTGGAGGTCGACGGCGAGGCGGTCAGCGACTGGATCGCCGACGTGCTCGCCTGAGGCTCAGGTGGTCCGGAAGTCGTCCGGGGCGTGGGTGTCGAGCACCTCGAACTCCACATGAGTGACCCGGGCGTTCTCCGGCCCCTTCCACAGCCACTCGGCGACCTCCTTCACGGCCTCGCGGCGGCCGCACAGCAGCACCTCCACGCGGCCGTCGGGGAGATTGGTGGCATGGCCGGTGAGGCCGTGCTTCAGCGCCTGCTCCTGGGTGGCACGGCGATACCTGACGCCCTGGACCTTGCCGGTCACCAAGGCCTTCACGCAGGTCGTCTCCATGGCGAACTCCTTGTCTCGATGGCCGGCCTCCTTTCTACCAGCCGCCAGCGCGCTCGGCCAGCCTCGGCGTGGCAGGCGTGCCCTCAGGCGACGTCGCGCCGGGACGAGGAGGCCTCCGGTGTCGCGGCGCCACCGCTGGCCGGCGACTGATGCGCATCCTCGAGCAGCTCGCGGCGCACCACCACCGCGGTGTTGCGCGGCACCAGCGGCTTGCCACGTTCGGCCAGGTGGCAGCGGGTGAAGGCCGCGCCGAACAGCAGGATCAGCGAGCTGTAGTAGACCCACAGCAGGATCATCACCACCGAGCCCGCCGCGCCGTAGGTGGAAGCGGTGGCGGTGTGCGAGAGGTAGAGGGCGATCATTGAGCGTCCCACCGCGAACAGCAGCGCGGTGACCACGGCCCCCACCGCCACGTCCCGCCAGCTCAGCACCACGTCCGGCAGCACCTTGAAGATGGTGGCGAAGAGCGCGGCGATCACCACCAGCGAGACCAGGAATTCGGCTCCGGTGGTGAGCAGGCCGACGTAGGGCAGCAGGGTGTCGGCGGCCTGCAGGGTGGCGCGCAGCATCACCCCGAGCACCAGCGACACCAGCAGGATGAAGCCGATGGCCAGTACCACGGTCAGCGACAGCAGGCGGTTCTTGACGAACACCAGGGCGCTGTTGGCGCTGGGGCGGGCGGTGACGCCCCACAGGGTGTTGAGGGAGAACTGCATCTGGGCGAAGACGGTGGTGGCACCGACCATCAGGGCGCCGATGCCCAGCAGGCTGGGCAGCAGGCCGGACTCCTCGATGCGTGACTGGGCGACGGCGGCCTCGATGGCGGCGGCGGCATCGAGGCCCATGGTGCCCTGAAGCTGGGCGACGATCTGGCCATGGGCGGCCTCCTCCCCCAGCACCAGGCCGATCACCGTGACCGCGATGATCACCGTCGGCGCCAGCGAGAAGAGGGTGTAGAAGGCCAGCGAGCCGGCGTAGCTGAAGGCGTTGCGCTCCAGCCACAGGCGGATGGCGCCATGCACCACGCGCCACCAGAACAGCAAGCCAGCCTTGAGCCGGGCGGGCGTCAGTTTCCTCGGATCGAACATCGAACTCCCCACTTCCCTGTAACCTGTCGAAACATCGTTTCGCCACAGCATACCCGAAGCCCGCCCGAGGCGTCTCGCCGAAGCCAGCAGGCGCATTGCAAGCCACTGTCAGCACAAACATAATGGAGTGATCACTTCACAGCAGGCCCCTCGAATGAGCCCTTGCACGGACGCCACTTCCGAGAGCCCCGATTTCGACTGCCTGGTCTTCATCGGTCGCTTCCAGCCGCCCCACCTGGGCCATCTCGCGGTGATCCACCAGGCCCTTAAGCGTGCCCGGAAGGTGATCGTGATGGTGGGGTCGGCCTGGCAGGCGCGCTCCCTGCGCAATCCCTGGCGCTTCGAAGAGCGCCGCGCCATGCTGCGCAGCGCCTTCGATGCCGAGGAGAACGAACGCCTTGCCGTGGTACCGCTGCTCGATGCGCTCTACAACAACGACGTCTGGGTGCGTGACGTGCAGCGCAAGGTACGCGATATCGCCAGTCCCCTCGGGGCGCGACTGCCGCGCATCGGCCTGATCGGTGCCAGCCGTGGTCAGTCCAGCTATTACCTTTCTCTGTTTCCCCAATGGGAGTCGGTGAGCGTGCCACTGGTGGAGGGCATCTCCGCCAGCCAGATCCGTGAGCGGCTGTTCCGCTCCACGCCCTCTGCCGGCGACTACCTGAGCACCGGCGCCTCCCATGATCTGCCGCCCGGTGTCGTCGAGGCGCTGCGCGACTTCTGCGCTGGTGAGGGTTACCGCCAGTTGATCGAGGAGCAGGTGCTGCTCGACCAGTACCGCAGCGCCTGGGCCCAGGCGCCCTACCCGCCCATCTTCGTCACGGTCAATGCGGTGGTGGTGCAGTCCGGGCATGTGCTGCTGGTGCGGCGCACCGCCGCCCCGGGCAAGGGGCTCTACGCCCTGCCAGGGGGGTTCATCAATCCCCATGAACGCCTGCTGGATGCCTGCCTGCGAGAGCTGCGCGAGAGGGTACGGCTGAAGGTGCCGGAGCCGGTGTTGAAGGGGTCGCTGCGCGGCCAGCGCCTGTTCGACGAGCCCCATCGCAGTTGGCGGGGGCGTACCCTGGCCGAAGCCTTCTACTTCGCGCTGCGCCCGGAGCAGCAGCTGCCGCGCCTGAAGCCGGTGCAGGGCGGCGATCACGCACGCTGGGTGGCGCTGGCCGACCTCGACCCGGAGAGTCTGTTCGAGGACCACTTCTTCATCATCCAGGACTTCCTGGGGCTACCCGCCGATTTCGGCGGTTCCTGATCCAGCACACCGCGCCCTGTCAGGCCTCCAGGAAGTCCCGGGGTAACTTCTGCATCTGCTTCCAGAGCTTCTCGACGCCGGGCTTGTGCACCAGAGAACAGCGGTAGAGGCGGATCTCCAGAGGGATATCCCACTTCTCGTCACCGGCCCGTACCAGGCGGCCATCCTTGAGCTCCTCACGGATGCAGAAGTCGGGAATCCAGGCCATGCCGATACCCTGCATCACCATGCCCTTGAGCCCCTCGGCCATGGCCGTCTCGTAGACGGTGCGCAGGCGAAGACGCAGCGGGTCGTTCTTGAGCAGCATGCGCACGCTGCGCCCGAGGAAGGCGCCCTGGGTGTAGGCGAGATAGGGAATTGACTCCTCCCCCTGCAGGGGGAAGCGTGGCTCACCGTCCTCGTCCGGTAGGCAGACCGGCAGCATCTTCACCTGGCCGATGGAGAAGGAGGGGAAGACCTCGGAGTCGAGCTGCATGGTGGCGTGGGAGTCGTGATAGGCGAGCATCAGGTCGCAGTTGCCTTCGCGCAGCACGTGGATCGCCTCGCCCACGTTCATGGCGACCAGGCGGGTGGGCAGTTCGCCGACGCCCTGCTGCAGGCGCGAGATCCAGGGCGGGAAGAAGCTCAGCGCCAGGGAGTGCGCGGCGACGATGTCCAGCGCCTCGTTGGCCATGGCCAGGCCACGCAGATGCCCCAGACTCTCGTTGAGCTGTTCCACCAGGTTGCGGGCGGTGACCAGGAAGAGCTGACCTTCCGGAGTCAACCCGACCGGGGTGGTGGAGCGGTCCACCAGGGTGGCACCCACCGCTTGCTCAAGGGAGCGGATGCGGCGACTGAAGGCCGGCTGGGTGACATGGCGCTGACGCGCCGAGGCGGAAAAGCTGCGCGTATTGGCCAGGGCAACGAAGTCCTCCAGCCACTTGGTCTCGAGGTTCACCGCGACTCCCGATCCGTGGTGGGCGTAACGACCGACCATGCCGGTCATCGCAAGCATTTAATATATCACTGAATCGGGGCCAGCAGGTAGGCGGCTCGGGAGAGCAACTTGCGCCACAATGGCCGCGAGGTGATCTCCTCGATATCGATGCGACGGCAGTCGCTGAAGTCCTTCTCGAGCATCAGGCGGACCTGGGCGGCAAACTGGCGGTCAGGCAGAAAGGCGGTGATCTCGAAATTGAGGCGGAAGGAGCGATTGTCGAGGTTGACCGTGCCGACGCTGGCCGCCGCATCATCGATCAGCATGACCTTCTGGTGCAGGAAACCGGGCTGGTAGCGGTAGACCTTGACGCCAGCACGCAGCATATCGGGCAGGAAGGAGAAGGCCGACAGGAACACCAGCAGGTGATCGGGACGCTCGGGCATCATGATGCGCACGTCCACGCCGCGCATGGCCGCCAGACGCAGGGCATCCTGCACCCCCTGGTCGGGCACGAAATAGGGGCTGGTGACCCAGAAGCGCTCCCGGGCGCTGTGAATGGCGTGCTGGACCAGCAGGCTGGCGGTGTCCTGCGAGTCGGCCGGGCCCGAGGGCACGATCACCACACTGTGGCACTCCTCGCAGGTCAGCGTCGGCTGCCAGGCCAGGTTGATCAGCTCACCGGTCGCCCAGTGCCAGTCCTCCCAGAAGGCCTCCTGAAGCCCCAGTACACTGGGCCCGCTCAGCTTGAGGTGGGTGTCGCGCCAGGGGCCGTGGCGGGGATGGTGCCCCAGGTACTCGACGCCGACGTTGAAGCCACCGAGCCACCCTTCCCTGCCGTCCACCACCAGCACCTTGCGGTGGTTGCGAAAATTGAGCTGGAAGCGATGCCGAAAGCCCCGCGAGGAGCGGAACGCGCTGACCTCGATGCCCTCCTCGGCCAGGTCACGCAGATAGCCTTCGTTGAGCTGGTGGCTGCCCACCTCGTCGTACAGGAAATAGACCCGCACGCCTCGGCTGGCGGCGCGCACCAGATGCCGTTTGAGCTCGCTTCCAAGAGCATCGTTGCGCACGATGAAGAACTGCACCAGCACATACTCCTCGGCCCTCTCGATACCGTCGAAGAGGCTGTCGAAGGTCGCCTGGCCGTCGATCAGTAATTCGGCACGGTTGCCGCTGGTCATCGGCATCTGGGCCAGCTGCTCCACCGCACGCACATCGGGGTCGCGGGCATCGGCGAGAAAGGGTTCGACCTGGGAGCAGTAGCGGGCCAGCACCCGGCGCAGCACGCTGTCGCGCTCGCCACGGGCCGAGACATAGCCATAGAAGCGCGGCTGCCCGAAGATCCAGTAGGCAGGCACCGCCAGATAGGGAAAGGTGAGCAGGGAGAGGATCCAGGCGATGGCTCCCTGGGAGGTACGGCTGGACAGCAGGGCAAGTACCGCGGAAAGGATACCCAGCAGATGTACCGTAAAGATCGCCAGCCCGATCAGCCAGGACGTCATGCGCACTCCCTGCAAAAACAGTCTAGTGCAGCATACTCAAACGACAGCGGCCCCGCCAGAAGGCGGGGCCGCGGTAGCGCCTGAAGCGTCTGGGTCACGCCCGCTCGGCGATGATCTCCTTCCACTTGGCCGGGCCGGTCTGGTGCACCGAGGTGCCCTGGCTGTCCACCGCCACGGTCACCGGCATGTCCTCGACCTCGAACTCGTAGATCGCCTCCATGCCCAGATCCTCGAAGCCCACCACGCGGGACTTCTTGATCGCCTGGGCGACCAGGTAGGCGGAGCCGCCCACCGCCATCAGGTAGACCGCCTTGTTGTCGCGGATCGCCTCGATGGCCGCCGGCCCGCGCTCGGCCTTGCCGACCATGCCCAGCAGGCCAGTCTCCTCCAGCATGGTACGGGTGAACTTGTCCATGCGAGTGGCGGTGGTGGGACCGGCCGGACCGACGACCTCGTCACCCACCGGATCCACCGGACCTACGTAGTAGATGAAGCGACCCTTCAGGTCCACCGGCAGCGGCTCGCCCTTGGCGATCATGTCTACCATGCGCTTGTGGGCGGCATCGCGACCGGTGAGCAGCTTGCCGTTGAGCAGCAGGGTGTCACCGGGCTGCCAGGTCTGCACCTCCTCGGGAGTGACGCTGTCGAGGTCGACGCGCTTGACGTTGTCACCCATCTCGCGGGTGATCTCGGGCCAGTCCTCGAGCTTCGGCGCCGGCAGCGCCGCGGGGCCGGAGCCGTCCAGGGTGAAGTGGGCGTGGCGGGTGGCGGCGCAGTTGGGGATGATCGCCACTGGCTTGTTGGCGGCGTGAGTCGGGCAGTCCTTGACCTTGATGTCGAGCACCGTGGTCAGGCCGCCTAGGCCCTGGGCGCCGATACCGCTCTTGTTGACCCGGTCGTAGAGCTCCAGGCGCAGCTCCTCGGCGCGGTTGGAGGCACCGCGAGCCTGCAGCTCCTGGATGTCGATGGGGTCGAGCAGCGCCTCCTTGGCGATCTCCATGGCCTTCTCGGCGGTGCCGCCGATGCCGATGCCCAGCATGCCGGGCGGGCACCAGCCGGCGCCCATCTTGGGCAGCTGCTCCATCACCCAGTCGACCACGTTGTCGGAGGGGTTGAGCATGGCGAACTTGGACTTGGCCTCGCTGCCGCCGCCCTTGGCCGCCACGTGGACCTCGACGGTATCGCCGGGCACGATCTTGTGGTGGATGACCGCCGGGGTGTTGTCGCCGGTGTTCTTGCGTGCGCCGTCCGGATCTGCCAGCACTGAGGCACGCAGCACGTTGTCGGGCAGCCGGTAGGCGCGACGTACGCCCTCGTTGATCATGTCGTCCAGGCTCATCTCGGCGTCCCACTGGACGTTCATGCCCACGTGGACGAAGACGGTGACGATGCCGGTGTCCTGGCAGATCGGCCGGTGGCCCATGGCGCACATGCGCGAGTTGATCAGGATCTGGGCGATGGCGTCCTTGGCAGCGGGATTCTCCTCACGCTCGTAGGCCGCCGCCATGGCGTCGATGAAGTCCTTGGGGTGGTAGTAGGAGATGTACTGCAGGGCATCGGCGACGCTCTGGATCAGATCGTCCTGGCGAATCACGGTCATCAGCAAGGGACTCCTTGGCGTGGTCGGCTTGCCCGCATGGCGTCGGGGCGGCATGGCGGGCTCGAACGGCGGCATTATACCCTACCCGGCGGGTTGTCGACATTGCTGCCGGCCAAGGTTGGAGTGTTGAGCTACGCGTAACAAAGATAACGGTATAAAAGCCTGTGCTATGTAACCTGCGCCGCCGGGGCCATCGCATGCCGTTCACAGTCCCCGTCCGCCCAGGACTTTCCACACTACGCCTCGCCCAACGCCAGCTGTCGCTCCTTGAGCTCGTGCAGCCGGTCGCGCAGACGCGCGGCCTCCTCGAACTCGAGGTTCTGGGCGGCCTCGAACATAGCGTCCTCGACCCGGGTGAGCTCGCGCACCACCTCCTGCGGCGAGAGGTCGGCGGGATCGTAGACTCCGGCCGGCTCGGCCACCTTGCGCTCGCCGCGGCGCCCCTTGCCCTTCTTCCCGGGGGTCTGGGCCGCCTCGAGGATGTCCGCCACCGAGCGGGTCACCGTCTGCGGGGTGATGCCGTGCTCCGCGTTGAAGGCGATCTGCTTGGCGCGACGCCGCTCGGTCTCCTCCATGGCTCGGCGCATGGAGTCGGTGACCCGGTCGGCGTAGAGGATCGCCTTGCCGTGGGCGTTGCGGGCGGCGCGGCCGATGGTCTGGATCAACGAGCGCTCGTTGCGCAGGAAGCCCTCCTTGTCGGCATCGAGGATCGCCACCAGCGAGACCTCGGGGATATCCAGCCCCTCGCGCAGCAGGTTGATCCCCACCAGGACGTCGAACTTGCCCAGCCGCAGGTCGCGGATGATTTCCACCCGCTCCACGGTGTCGATGTCTGAGTGCAGGTAGCGCACCCGCACGTCGTGCTCGTCCAGGTACTCGGTGAGATCCTCCGCCATGCGCTTGGTCAGGGTGGTCACCAGCACCCGCTCGCCGACCTCGGCGCGCAGGCGGATCTCGGATAGCAGGTCGTCCACCTGGGTGGTGGCCGGGCGCACCTCGAGCTCCGGGTCGAGCAGGCCGGTGGGACGCACCACCTGCTCCACCACTTGGCCGGCATGCTCGGCCTCGTAGGGACCCGGAGTCGCCGACACGAAGATCGTCTGGGGGCTGATCGCCTCCCACTCCTCGAACTTCATGGGGCGGTTGTCCAGCGCCGAGGGCAGCCGGAAGCCGTACTCCACCAGGGTCTCCTTGCGCGAGCGGTCGCCCTTGTACATGCCGCCCACCTGGGGAACGCTGACGTGGCTCTCGTCGATGAACAGCAGTGCATCGTCGGGCAGGTAGTCGAAGAAGGTGGGCGGCGGCTCGCCGGGGTTGCGCCCCGAGAGGTAGCGGGAGTAGTTCTCGATGCCGTTGCAGTAGCCGAGCTCCAGCATCATCTCGATGTCATAGAGGGTGCGCTGCTCCAGGCGCTGGGCCTCCACCAGCCGCTCGTGCTTCCTGAGCCACTCGAGACGCTCGGCCAGCTCCGCCTTGATCTGGTCGATGGCACCGAGGATGGTCTCCCGGGGCGTCACGTAGTGCGACTTGGGGTAGACGGTCATCCGCGGCACCTCGCCACGCACCTCACCGGTAAGGGGATCGAACAGCCGGATCGAGTCGATCTCGTCGTCGAACAGCTCCACCCGCACCGCCTCGTCCTCGGCGTCGGCGGGGAAGATGTCGATGACGTCGCCACGCACCCGGTAGGTGCCGCGCTTGAAGTCCATATCGTTGCGGGTGTACTGCAGCTCCGCCAGGCGACGCAGGAACTTGCGCTGATCGATCAGCTCTCCGCGGGTGAAGTGCAGGCGCATCTTCAGGTACTGGTCGGGATCACCCAGGCCGTAGATCGCCGACACCGAGACCACGATCAGGGCGTCGCGGCGCTCCAGTAGCGCCTTGGTGGCGGAGAGGCGCATCTGCTCGATGTGGTCGTTGATGGAGGCGTCCTTCTCGATGAAGGTGTCCGACGACGGCACATAGGCCTCGGGCTGGTAGTAGTCATAGTAGGAGACGAAGTACTCCACTGCGTTGTCGGGAAAGAACGCCTTGAACTCGCCGTAGAGCTGCGCCGCCAGGGTCTTGTTGGGGGCCATGACGATGGTGGGGCGCTGCAGGCGCTCCACCACGTTGGCCATGGTGAAGGTCTTGCCGGAGCCCGTGACCCCAAGCAGGGTCTGATGGGCCAGCCCCGCCTCCAGGCCACCCACCAGGCCGTCGATGGCCGATGGCTGATCACCGGCGGGCTGGAACTTCGAGGCGAGGCGAAAGGGCTTGCTCATGGGGTCTCCGAGTTGGGGCGGCGGCCGACCCGGCCGCCGCTCGGTATCACGCCCCGGATCAGACCGGGGTCACGGCTCGGGTGCTCACCTCCACCGTGGAGCTGGTCATCAGCCGGTGGATGGGGCACTTGTGGCTGATCTCCTCGAGGCGCTCGACCTGCTCCGGGTCGCTGATGCCGTGGAAAGTCATCTCCACCTCGAGGCGGTAGGTGCCGTGGCGCTCATCGCTGTCATCGCGGTGCACCTTGACGCTGATGCCCTCCAGGGGCCACTTCTTGCGCCGCGCATACATCATCGAGGTGATCGCCTTGCAGGCCCCAAGCGACAGATCGAAGTAGTCGTGGGGGTCGGGGGCACCGCCCTCGCCGCCGTAGGCTTCCGGCACATCCACGAACAGGTCCTCGAAGCCGTCAAGCTCGACCCGCTGACGGAAGATATGGTTGCGTACGCTCTGGATATCAATGGTCTTCTTCACACGGATACTCCCTGCTCACCTGACTTGGATCGGTAGCCTCAGGGCCTCGATCGCCTTGATCATCGCCTCCCGCCGGGCGCGACCCTCCACCTCGGCGCCGTGGCGCCCCACCTCGGCACTATCGACGCCATCGAGCATCATCAACGCGGTGGTGATGCGATTGACCTGATCGGCGTCGGTGACACCCTCGAAACTCAGCGACTGGTGGGCCATGACGTGACTCCTGGCTTGCCTGGCATGGATGAACCCGGGAGTCTAGCATGGGCCACCCGGGCCGGCAGCGGTTGCAATGTCGCGGCGGCGCCCGCATGTCTCCGGATATCCCGACCCTTTCCCTGACACGACGAGGCTTCCCATGCAGGACTGGATCACCGAGCTGGGCGCACGCACGCTCGCCGACGACCACATCACCTTCGACACACAGGATGCCGCACGTCAGGCCCTGGATGCCACGGTGGTGACACCGCTCCTGCAGTTCGGTGTGCTGGATGTGGTGGGCGCCGATGCCGAGAAGTTCCTGCAGGGCCAGGCGAGCGCCCAGCTCAACCTGGTCGATGGCGACTTCGCCCCACTGACGGTGTTCTGCACCCCCAAGGGGCGGATGCTGGCCAACGCCCAGCTGCTGCGCGTGGCCGAGGGCCACTACCGGCTGATCCTGCACCGCGACCTGGTCGACTCCCTGGCCGACCACCTGAAGAAGTTCGCCGTCTTCTACAAGGTCCAGCTGACAGCGCGGGATGACCTGGCGCTGATCGGCCTGATCGGCCAGGAGGCCTCGGCACTGGCCGAGGTACGCCTGGATATTGCCCCTCCCGCGATCTGGCATCAGGCCGGCGACGCCGAGACCCAGCTGCTGGCACACCCCGGCCCGCGCCCGCGCCTGCTGGCCATCCTGCCAACCGAGCGGGCGACGGAGGTCTGGCCGACCCTGGCAGAGCAGGCCACGCCGGCAGGCAATGCGGTCTGGTGTTTGCACGATATCCAGGCGGGTCTGGCCTGGTTGACCTCACACCACCGCGACGCCCTGCTGCCGCAGATGATCAACTGGGAGGCACTGGGCGGCATCAGCTTCAAGAAGGGCTGCTACACCGGCCAGGAGGTAGTGGCACGCGCCCACTTCCGGGGTCAGGTAAAGCGCCGGTTGATGCGTGGCCAGCTCGACGGCAGCGTACTGCCGGAAATCGGCAGCCCCGTCCTCGACACCAATGACAAGGCGGTGGGAGAGGTGATCACCACCGAGCTCGACGCCTACGACCAGGCAGAGGTGCTGGTAGTGCTAAGCACCAAGGAGGATATCGGCCCTCTGAGTGTGGCCGGGCAGAAGCTCAAGCTGCTGCAGCTGCCCTACCCCATCGAGCGCCTCGATCCGGAGAGCCTGGCGGCGTCATAGCCGAAACAGGCGACGGGCGGTGGCAGTGCTGTTCGCTGCCACCGCCTCCGAGCCCTGCCCCCTCAGCCCGGCGACGACCCGGCATACCTCGGCCACTCGGGCGGGTTCATTGCGCTCCCCCTGGTGGCCAGCCAGAGGCATGTCGGGACTGTCGGTCTCCAGCACATAGCCATCATCGGGCAGGCTCTGCACCGCCCGCTGCAGGCGTTTGGCCCGATCGAAGGTGACCGCCCCGCCAAGACCCACCACGAACCCCAGGTCGAGGAACTTGCCGGCCTGCTCCGGGGAGCCGGCGAAAGCGTGAACCAGGCCGCCGGCGGGAAGGTCGAGCTGGCGCAGCCGCTTGGCCACCGGGTCGTTGGCCCGTACGCAGTGGACCACCACCGGCAGCTTGCGCGCCTTGGCAATACGCAGCTGCGCGTCGAACAGCCGCCACTGGGCGTCCAGGGTGTCGCCGAAGCGGGCGTCGATGCCGCACTCGCCCACCGCCACCGATTGCGGGTTCGCTTCCAGCGCCTGCGCCAGCGCCTCAATGTCCCCCTCGGCGTGCTCCTCCATGAAGTAGGGGTGCAGCCCCAGGCAGACACTGACATCATCGCATGCGCCCAGCGCCAGCACCCCGGGCCAGCGCTGACGGGTCGTGCCCGGCACGATGAATTGCGCCACACCCGCCGCCCGGGCCCGTTCGATCACCGCCTCGCGGTCGGCGTCGAAGTCGGGGAAGTCCAGATGGCAGTGGGCGTCGATCAGCATAGTGACAAGCGACAAGGATCAAGGCGCAAGGCAGAGGTATCCTTGCTACGTGCATGAAGCGAGGGAGCGCCGGGGGCGGGTCGAAGAGGAGGTCCTATGCCAGGGATGGCATCGGTAGCGCCCAGGGATGGGTTCACAGCGCCTCCTCGAAGGCCCGCCGCCGGATCAGCCCCGAGCGACGCAGCAACTTATCGCCAGGGTATCAATGCTCCCGGGTGGGCTGGAAGCGGATCTCCGGCCAGCGCTCCTGGGTCATCTGCAGATTCACGCGCGTTGGGGCGATATAGGTCAGGTAGCCGCCACCATCGATGGCCAGGTTGGTGCTCGCCTTGCGCTTGAACTCCTCGAGCTTGCGGGCATCGTCGCAGTAGACCCAGCGTGCGGTATTGACGTTCACCCCCTCGTAGACACAGTCGACCTTGTACTCCTCCTTGAGGCGGTGGGCGACCACGTCGAACTGCAGGGTACCCACCGCACCGAGGATCAGGTCGTTGTTGTCCAGCGGCATGAACACCTGGGTGGCTCCCTCCTCGGAAAGCTGCTGCAGGCCCTTCTGGAGTGCCTTCATCTTCAGCGGGTCCTTGAGGCGCACGCGCTTGAACAACTCCGGCGCGAAGTGCGGGATGCCGGTGAAGCGCATGTCCTCGCCCTGGGTGAAGGTGTCACCGATCTGGATGGTGCCGTGGTTATGCAGGCCGATGATGTCGCCAGGCCAGGCCTCCTCCACCTGGGCGCGGTCCGAGGCCATAAAGGTCAGGGCATCGGCGATCTTGACGTCCTTGCCGATGCGCACATGGCGCATCTTCATGTTCTTCTCGTACTTGCCCGAACAGACGCGCAGGAAGGCGATGCGGTCGCGATGGTTGGGATCCATGTTGGCCTGGATCTTGAACACGAAGCCGGTAAAGCGGCCATCCTCGGCCTCCACGGTTCGCGTGTCCGTCTCGCGAGGCTGCGGCGGTGGCGCATATTCGACGAAGCCGTCGAGCATCTCGCGCACCCCGAAGTTGCCCATGGCGGTACCGAAATAGACAGGCGAGAGTTCACCGCGCAGGTAGGCCTCGTGGTCGAACTCATGGGACGCCCCGCGCACCAGTTCCACCTCCATGCGCAGCTCCTCGGCCTGCTCCTCGCCGAGCACCGCGTCCACCTCGGGGTTGTCGAGCCCCTCGATGCGCTTGTCATCGGGAATGCGGCTGCCCTGCCCCTGGGTATAGAGGTGGATGGTGTCGTTGTAGAGGTGGTAGACACCCCTGAAGTGACGCCCCATGCCGATCGGCCAGGTCATCGGCGCGCACTGGATATTGAGCACCTCCTCGACCTCGTCCATCACCTCGATGGGATCGCGGATGTCACGGTCCATCTTGTTGATGAAGGTGAGGATCGGCGTGGTACGCAGGCGACACACCTCCATCAGCTTGATGGTCCGCGCCTCGACGCCCTTGGCCCCGTCGATCACCATCAGCGCCGAATCCACCGCAGTCAGGGTGCGGTAGGTGTCCTCGGAGAAGTCCTCGTGGCCGGGCGTGTCGAGCAGATTGACGATGCGTCCGCCGTAGGGGAACTGCATCACCGAGGTGGTCACCGAGATGCCGCGCTCCTGCTCCATCTTCATCCAGTCGGAGGTGGCGTGGCGGTCGTTGCGCTTGCTTTTCACCGAGCCGGCCATCTGGATGGCATTGCCGAACAGCAGCATCTTCTCGGTGATGGTCGTCTTGCCGGCATCCGGGTGCGAGATGATCGCAAAAGTGCGTCGAAGCCCGGTCTCATGGGCCTGTTTCTGGTCTGACATGCGTTGGGTTCGCCAATTGGTTCTCGACCTTGTACTCGAGGAGAGCAGCGCGGGGCCGAGAGAGGAGTTTGGCGACTATTCTACGCCCTCGCCGGGCCGAAATGTAGGTCGGACACGCCACCCGACGCCACAGGCGCGCTATCATGTGGCGGTCGAAAAGGAGCCAGCATGCAGACCACCCAGCCACTGCCCCTCTCCACCCCCAATCGCAACCTGGTGCGCTTGACCATCGTGCGCGGCATCACCTGGACCGGCTTCCTCGCCGCCATCATCTTCGGGGTCGAGGTGCTGGGCTTCGAACTCCAGGTAACCGCGGTGATCGGTGTGGTGCTGGTGATGGCGGTGATCAATCTGGCCACCTGGTGGCGCCTGGGCCGCCACCGCGCGGTTACCGACGGCGAATACCTGCTCCACCTGCTGGCCGATGTTGCCGGCCTGACGCTGCTGTTCTACTTCACCGGCGGCGCCAGCAACCCTTTCATCACCTACTATCTGGTACCGGTGACCATCGCCGCCGCTACCCTGCCCTGGCGCTGCGCCTGGATCATCGCGGCCACCTCCATGCTCGGCTACAGCGCGTTGCTGGCCTTCCACTACCCGGTACCCCAGCTGACCGGTGGCCACGGGCCGACCGCCGGTCTCAACCTGCACGTGCTTGGCATGTGGCTGAACTTCGCCCTCTCGGCGGGCCTGGTCACCTTCTTCATCTACAAGATGGCCCACGCCCTGCGCAGCAGGGAGCAGGCACTGTCACGGACCCGCGAAGCCGCCCTGCGCAACGAGCAGGTGCTCGCCGTGGCGACCCAGGCCGCGGGTACCGCCCACGAGCTGGGCACCCCGCTCTCCACCATGGCGGTGCTGCTTTCCGAGATGCGTGCAGAGGCCGAGGACAACCCCATGCTGCAGAAGGATATCGAGCTGCTTCGCCAGCAGGTGGATACCTGCAAGTCGCGGCTGCAGCAACTGGTGGAGAGCGCCGACCGCCGCCGCATGGGCGAGCCGCAGATCACCGATGCCGAGGTGTGGTTGGCCGGGGTGGTCCAGCGCTGGCTGGTGCTGCGTCCGGATGTCAGCCACCACATGACAGTGTCCGAACACCGCAGCCGCCCCTGGCTGGCGGTGGATACGACCCTCGAGCAGGCGCTGACCAACCTGCTCAACAACGCTGCCGACGCCAACCCCGACGACATCGTCATCGGCCTCGACTGGCATGACGACGAGGTAATCATCGATATCCGCGACCACGGTCCCGGCGTTGCCCTGGCTATCGCCGACCAACTCGGCGAGACCTTCGTCTCCACCAAGAGCAAGGGGATGGGCATCGGCCTGTTCCTGACCCATGCCACCATCAACCGCTTCGGCGGCGGCGTCAGCCTATACAATCACCCCCAGGGTGGCACTCTGACCGAGGTCGTGCTGCCCCGGGCCCCCGCTGCCGAATGAGCTCACCCACCATCCGAGCGAGAGACCCATGCAAGAGACGCCCGAACGCCTGCTGATCATCGACGACGACGAGATGTTCTGCCACGTGCTTGACCGTGCCATGACCCGACGCGGTTACGAGGTGGTAGTCGCCCGGGACGCCCAGGAGGCACTCTCCCTGGCCCGTCAGCACCGCCCCACCCTGGCCACCCTCGACCTCAAGCTTGAGCATGAGTCCGGGCTCCAGCTGTTACCGGAGCTGCTGGAAGTGGTGCCGGAGTGTCGGGTGGTGATCCTGACGGGTTACTCCAGCATCGCCACGGCCGTGGAGGCGATCAAGCTGGGAGCGGTCAACTACCTATGCAAACCGGCCGATGCCGACGAGGTGCTGGCCGCATTCAACAAGCATGATGGCGACCCGCAGATCGAGGTGGCCGACCAGCCCCCCTCAATCAACCGCATCGCCTGGGAGCATATCCAGAAGGTGCTGCAGGAGCACGACGGCAACATCTCCGCCACCGCCCGCGCCCTGGGCATGCACCGCCGCACACTGCAGCGCAAGCTGCAGAAACGACCGGTGCGGCGTTGAAAGCTGAATAGCTGGCTCATGTGAATCGTCCCCATGGCAAGGTCATGGGGACGGTTCTTCTTCCGGCTTCCAGGCGCGAAGCGTCGCTCTTATCGCTTACCGCTCCCGGCGCAGCTGGGTCATTGCGCCGTCCACCCCAGATCCATATTCCAGCTCGCCCCGGTGACGGCGCCGGCGGCGTCGGAGGCCAGGTAGGCCACCAGCTCGGCGACCTCGCCGGGTTCGATCAGGCGCTTGACGGCGGCATTCTTGAGCATGATCTGCTCGATCACCTCCTGCTCCTGCATGCCGTGCAGCTTCGCCTGATCGGCGATCTGATTGTCGACCAGCGGCGTCTTCACGTAGGCGGGGCAGATGGCATTGGCGGTGATGCCCTGGGCGCCACCCTCCAGCGCCGCGGTCTTGGTCAGGCCGATCATGCCATGCTTGGCACTGATATAGGCCGACTTACCTGGCGATGCCACCTGGGCGTGTACCGAGGCGATGTTGACGATGCGCCCCCAGCCATTCTCGCGCATGGAGGGCCAGGCTGCCTGGGTGAGCAGGAAGGGCGCGGTCAACATCAGGTCGATAATCTGGCGCCACTTCGCCTCGGGAAACTCCTCAATCGGCGAGACGTGCTGGATACCGGCATTGTTGACCAGGATATCCACGCGCCCGAAACGCTTGACCGCCTCGGCAACGGCGGCCTTGCAGGCTTCGCCGTCCGTCAGGTCGGCCTGGAAGAAACTGGCACCGGCCTCCTCGGCCACCTCACGGCCCGCAGGATTGAAGTCCACCGCCAGTACCTGGTGGCCCAGGCGACAGAAGTGGCGCACCACCGCCTCGCCGATACCACTGCTGGTACCGGTGACGAGGGCGACGCGGGGGGTGACGGACGCTGACATTGGCGACTCCTTGCTGATGTAGATTGTCGAAATACGTGGAGCCACCAGCATAAGGTGATGTCGGCATGCCGCGCCACCTCGCTGAGGTGTCGCATCACTCGCCGTGCGGAGAGGTTTCCCCGGATTGCTGTGCGGGAGCCATCACCCGCTCCATCAGCCGCTGGGCGAGGCGACTGGCGTCCTGTCGCGTAGCGACATCGGCGAGATCATCGAGCAGCACCAGGCGCCAGCAGCCGAGCGACTCTCCCAGTGCCACGGCTTCCATGGGGTAGCGCCCCGAGGGCAGCGACAGCGTGCAGCGCTCTCCTGCTACAGGCATGGGCTGGGTATCGCCGGCGGGCAGCATCACCAGCCACAGCGACACCGGCGTGACCAGGGCACCCACCAGCTGTTCGCCGTGCTCGGGCAGGCGATAGCACTGGAAACAGAGTGCATCGGCAGCCAGCCGCGGATTGAAGTGGGACAGCGACTTGGACTCGCGCAGATGGCTGGCGGTCCAGGCCTCGGCAAGCCGTCGCAGGCGCTGATACTGTTCCGGAGTCAGGGCATGCATGAGTCTCTCCACGATGTCGGGCGGCGCCAGTATAGGCGCAGCGAGCCGCGGGGCCCAGAGGCCATCGGCGCTCGGCCGGCGAGCTGCTAGGCTATCGACACGCGCCATCCCGGAGCTGTCCAGCCCAGCCCAATCAGAGGGAGTCCACCATGACCGACAACCAACGCCTGCAGCATGCCCTGGAGATCGCCCTGGAGGCGGGCGAGCGTATCCGCGATGCCCGTCATGACCGGGACTTCGGCCATCGCTACAAGGGCGGCGAGGAACTGGTGACCGATATCGACGTGGCGGTGGATCGCCAGATCGGCTCACGGCTGGAGACCACCTTCCCGGGTGAGGCACGCCTCAGCGAGGAGCTCTCTCCCGACCGCAGCGTGCTGGCCGTGGAGGGGCCACTGTGGGTTGTCGATCCCATCGATGGAACCGTCAATTTCGCCCACGGGCTTGCCCACGTCGCGGTCTCCATCGCCTGGCTCGAGCATGGCGAGGCGCGTATCGGCGTGGTTCATGCCCCCTTCCTGGGCGAGACCTACACGGCGATCCGCGGTGAAGGAGCCTGGCGCAACGGCGAGCCGATTCACGCCAGCCGCCGCACCGACCTGAGCCGCAGCCTGGTCGCTACCGGCTTTCCCTACCGCCGCGACAGTCGGCCACCGCTGATGCGCCGCCTGGCCGCGGTGCTCGATCGCTGTCAGGACGTGCGCCGCAACGGCTCGGCGGCACTCGATCTGTGCGACGTCGCCTGCGGAAGACTGGATGCCTACTACGAGAGCGTCTCGCCGTGGGACTTTGCGGCCGGCTGGCTGATCGCCAGGGAGGCCGGCGCCCGCACGGGTCACCTCTACCCCTGCCCCGAGGGCATCCCCGCGGCACTCTATGGGGAGAACCTGCTTGCCTCGAGCCCGGGTATCCACGCCGAACTGGGCGAGTTGCTGCGGCGTGCCGATGCCGGTGAACTGGACACGCCATGAACTATGGCGGTCACAATCCATGGCGGCTGACAACCCATAGCGGCGGACAATGACCCGGCTCGCCAGGACCTATTGGCCAGGGCGTCCGCCATCACGGACAATGGTGCCATCTTTGTTCCAGCCAGCGCCCCAGGCGCCAAGGAGAACCCATGTTCGTCACTATCTACGGCCGCCCAGGCTGTCCCTTCTGCGTGTTCGCCAAGGACCTTGCCCAGCGCCTCGAGGCCGCCGGGGCCATCGAAGGCTATCGCTATATCGACATGTATGCCGAGGGACTGACCAAGACCGATCTGACCAAGAAGGTGGGCCAGACCGTGCACACCGTGCCCCAGGTATTCCTTGATGCCACCCCCATTGGCGGCTTTTCCGAATTCGATCAATACGTGCGCAAACACGGCCTGCTGTCTGCGGCCCAGGCCCACTGACGCCGGCTTCCCTCGAAAGCGTAGTCCTGGCGTTGAAAGGTCCCTTGACGCTGATGCCTATACTTCCCGCCAGTCACGACGACAAGGGAAGCGCTTTCAATGCAGAGGGAAGAGTTTATTCAGCAGCTATGGCTGGATTTTATCCACCAGCATCCGGAGATCGGCGGGCTACGGCTCTGGCCGCTGGATGCCCCGGTCGAATACCTGGCCCTGTTGACCCTCAATCGCCGCCATCATGGCATGGATGCCCTGATGCCAGCGCTCGCACACTTCGGATACCGCATCCGTCACCGTCATGCCATGGCCGACCGCGGGCTGCTGGTCAACCTGCTGGCACCGCCAGGCACAGGCCCCTGGCTCGCCGTTGCCGAACTCCAGATGGGCACTCTGGCCAGGCGCCCCCGGGCCCTGCTCGAGACGCTTGTCGACCAGGCCCCCGAGTCCGCCCACCGCGGCCCCAACCGCCTGTGCCGGGGACGGCCCTGGCCAGTGCCTGATTGGGAGAGTTACCAGACCCTGCACCAGGCACACCCCCTGGCCGCCCTGCTCGCCGTCAACGGGCCGCGGCTGCACCATGTCGGCTACGATTGCCGGCACCTCGATGCCTCCCTTGAGGAATTGCACCGGGGGATGGAAGAGGCCGGGTTTGCCGGCACTGACGATCGCCATCACGGCCTCTTTCCTATCTCGCCGCTGGTCGACTATCGCTTCTACCCGTCAGGCTCGCGACGGCTGCCCTTCGCCGAGGGTGACGAGCACCGTGTCGAGACCGGTGGCATCGCGCTGGTACAGAAGTCGGTCAGCGCCCACCAGGAGCGAGTGGTCGAACTGCTGTTGCCTCACCACACCCGCTGCCAGCTCTCCTGACCTGTCGTCCACAAAATCTGTGGATAACGCTGTGCAACATTGGCGACCACGCCACTAACCACCGGCCGTATGGGGCGATGGTCATAAATTCACCGTCCCCGAACGCGCGCGGCCCGGACGCTTGACGTCCGGGCCGCGGCAGCAGCGTTGAGGGTCACGCCTCAGTCGAAGGTCATCTCCGGGACGTGATCGGGCACTACCAGCTTGCCCGCGGTCAGCGACTTGATCTCCTCGACGGAGACGCCCGGGGCGCGCTCCTTGAGGTGGAAAGCGCCGTCCTTGATCTCCAGGTAGGCGAGGTCGGTCAGCACCCGGTTGATGCAGCCGGCGCCGGTCAGCGGCAGATTGCAGCTCTCCAGCAGCTTGGACTCGCCGTGCTTGGAGGCGTGAGTCATGGTGCAGATGATGTTCTCTGCGCCCGCCACCAGGTCCATGGCGCCGCCCATGCCCTTGATCAGCTTGCCGGGGATCATCCAGGAGGCGATGTTACCGTTCTGGTCGACCTCGAAGGCCCCCAGCACGGTCAGGTCGACGTGGCCGCCGCGGATCATGGCGAAGGACTCCGCCGAGGAGAAGATCGCCGCGCCGGGACGCGCAGTTACCGTCTGCTTGCCGGCGTTGATCATGTCCGGGTCGACCTCTTCCTCGGTAGGGAAGCGCCCCATGCCCAGCAGGCCATTCTCGGACTGCAGCATCACATCGATGCCGTCGGGGATATAGTTGGCCACCAGGGTCGGAATGCCGATGCCCAGGTTGACGTAGAAGCCATCTTCCAGTTCACGCGCCACGCGCATTGCCATCTGTTCGCGAGTCAGTGCCATCTTGTTGCCTCTTTGTTCGATGAGAAACGGTCGGTGAGAAACGCCAGCAGCGAGGAGATCACGCCTCGCGCACGGTGCGCTTCTCGATGCGCTTCTCGAAGGAGCCCTGGATGATGCGGTCGACGTAGATCCCCGGGGTGTGAATCTGGTCGGGCTTCAGCTCGCCAGGCTCGACGATCTCCTCGACCTCGACCACGGTGATCCGGCCGCAGGTGGCCGCCAGCGGATTGAAGTTCTGGGCGGTATCGCGATACACCACGTTGCCGTAGCGGTCGGCCTTCCAGCCCTTGACGATGGCGAAGTCGGCGTGGAACGCCTCCTCGAGGATGTGCGGACGACCGTTGAATTCGCGCACCTCCTTGCCCTCGCCGATGGGCGTGCCGTAGCCCGTGGCGGTATAGAAGGCGGGAATGCCGGCACCGCCGGCGCGCATCTTCTCTGCCAGGGTGCCCTGGGGGGTCAGGATCACCTCGATCTCGTCGTTGAGCATCTGCTGCTCGAACAGCGCGTTCTCCCCCACGTAGGAGGCATAGATGCGCGAGATCTGCTTGTCTTCCAGCAGCAGGCCCAGGCCGAAGCCGTCCACACCGCAGTTGTTGGAGATCACGGTCAGGTCGTTCACACCGCGACGCTTGATCTCGGCGATCAGGTTCTCGGGAATGCCGCACAGGCCGAAGCCACCGGCGGCGACCGTCATGCCGCTCTCGATGCCTTCCATCGCCTCTGCATAGGAGTTAACGCGCTTGTCGAATCCGGCCATAGGACGCCTCGTGTTGTTGTGGGCTGAAATTACTCAGGAAGAATAGCGGGTCTTTGGGAGACTCGTTGCCCTAGTGTTAGTGCGAAGCATATATTTGTTAAGTTTGTTTTTCTTATCATTTGATCGGAAAACTTCATAAATTAAACCTTGGTCGCATATCCACTTCCGGTAACCATCATGACCGTCAAGCAGCTTCGCGCCTTCCTCGCCGTGGCCAGCGCCCTGAGCTTTACCCAGGCCTGCGAGCGCCTGCACCTTTCCCAGCCTGCGCTTAGCCTGGCGATCAAGGGGCTCGAGGAGAGCCTGGGCGGACGCCTGCTGACGCGCAGCACACGCAGCGTACGGCTGACACCCGAAGGCGAATCGCTGGTCCCGCTGGCCAAGCGGCTGCTGGCCGAGTGGGACAACACCGAGGAGCTGATGCACCAGCGCTTCACCCTGCAGATGGGCCGGCTCGGGGTGGCCGCCATGCCTTCCTTCGCCGGGAACCTGCTGCCTCCAGCGCTGATGGCGTTTCGACAGCGTTACCCACGCATCAATGTCACCGTGCACGACGTGATCAACGAGCAGGTGATCGAGATGGTGCGCAACGGCCAGGTGGAGCTGGGCATCGCCTTCGAGCCCGAGGCCGTGGGCAGCCTTACCTTCACGCCCCTGTTCAGCGACCGGTTCGTCGCCGTGGTGCCGCCTCACTCACTGCTGGCCGGGCACGCTTCGCTGCGCTGGGAGATGTTGCTCACCCACGACTTCATCGCCCTGCAGCGCCCCTCCATGGTGCGCCGCCTGCTGGAGCAGCAGCTGGAAGCGGAAGGCATGGCACTGCCCGGCGCCTTCGAGAGCCACCAGCTGGCCACGGTGGGCCGCATGGTAGCCAGCGGACTGGGAGTCAGCGCAGTGCCCTCGCTGTGCCGTGGCCAGATGGAGGAGCTCGGCGCGCGCTGCCTGACACTGGAGGCCCCCGTCATACAGCGTGACGTGGGCATCCTCACCCATGGCGAGCTCTCCACCGCGGCCCTGGCCCTGAAGGAGGTGATCGTCGAGACCCAGGGCCCCGCCTCCGGGAATCTCACCGGTCGATAGACCGCGGGCGTTGGTCGCAGGCGCTGGGCAGGCGTCGGGGGATCCTTTAGCATTGCCGACATTCCACAGGCCACCCATGGAGATCGGCATGTCGACCCTCAGGGGCATCGTCAGCCTGCTGCTGCTCACCCTGACCACCCTGCTGTGGGGCCTTCCCCTGCTGCTGATGACGGTGGTCAAGCTGATCACGCCGGGCCATCGCCTGCGCCTGGCGGTGCTCAGGGTGCTCAATGCCATTGCCCTCAACTGGATCGGGCTGAACCTCTGGTGGATGCGGCACTGGCTGAAGCCGCGGCTGGAGATCGAACTGCCCGAAGGACTCTCGCGCCAGCACGGCTGGCTGGTGCTCTCCAACCACCGCAGCTGGACCGACATCTTCGTGCTGTTCTTCGCCCTGCACCGGCGCATCCCCATGCCCCGCTTCTTCCTCAAGCGACAGCTGATCTGGATCCCCATCGTGGGCCTGGCCTGGTGGGCACTGGAGTTCCCCTTCATGCGCCGCATGACCGCCGCGCAGCGTGCCCGCCACCCGCACCTCGCCCGGCGCGACCAGCAGGCCACGGAGCGCATGTGCCAACGCGCCCGGGAGATGCCTATCGCCATCTTCAATTTCGTGGAGGGTACCCGTTTCACCCCGGCCAAGCATGCCGCCCAGGACTCGCCCTATCGGCAGTTGCTGAAGCCACGCGCCGGTGGCGTTGCCCAGGTCCTCAACCTGCTCGGCGACCAGCTTGCCGGGATCCTCGATGTCACCCTCCACTACGACAATCCGCGCCCCACCTTCTGGGGGTACCTGTGCGGGCGCGAGGAACGCATCGTCATGCACACCCGCCTCCTGCCGGTCGAGGACTGGATGCCGGGTGGCAACTACCAGGATAACGCCAGCGACAAGGAACGCTTCCACACATGGATCAATGCGCTTTGGCACCAAAAGGACGATCGGCTCTCGCGCTTCTGATCGTCCTGCTGCTGATGCTGACCGGCTGCGCCTCGCAGCCGTCGGAGAGGACCACACGGGATGCGGCCGAGGCATCCCGCATCGGTGGTTGGGTCATCGTGCAGCGAGGCGACACCCTGGGTGAACTGGCACAGCGCGGCGGCGTTCCCCTGGAGCGCCTGCAGCGCTTCAATCCCGACGTCGACGCCAGGCGTCTGGCGGTGGGCCAGCGCCTGCTGATGCCGACCCAGCGTGAACGCGCCCCCTACCGGGGGCCCTACCGCTACCAGGTGCGTCCCGGGGACACCTACTCGAGCATCGCCCGTCGCTTTCGCACGGAAGCCTCGCGAGTACAGGCCGCCAACCCCGGGGTCGCCCCTACCCGCCTAGCGGTGGGCCAGCTGATCAGTGTTCCCCTGGCCTCGGGAGGCTCCCGCACCGCCCCGAGCTCGGCGAGCGGCAACGGTGCCGGCGCGAGTGCCCCATCCTCGCCCCGCCGCGCCAGCCTGCCGGATCCCGGCAACCTGCCGAGCTCGGCGCGCCGCTGGCCCTGGCCGCTGGACGATTATCGCATCGTGCGACCCTACGGCACCGACAGCCGAGGCACCCTGCAGCCGATGCTGCTGGCCACCGACGCAGGCGCTCAGGCCAAGGCCGTGGCGGCCGGCGAGGTACGCTATGCCGGCAGCATGCGCCAGCTCGGCAAGGTGGTGATCGTCCACCACCCCGACAACCTGCAGAGCGTCTATGCGCTCTGTGAGCGACTGCTGGTGGAGAATGGCCAGGCAGTGGCGCGCGGTGAGGCACTCTGCGAGGTGGGGTACAGCAACGCCACCGAGCGCCACGACCTGCTGTTCGACCTGCGCCACGGGGGCAAGCCGGTGAATCCTCGCGGCGTGCTACGCTGACATGCCCGCTTAACCAGCCTGTCGCCGTCCTGTCATCCGCAACCACCATCCTTGAGACAACCGGGCGCAAGCCCGCCTGCAACGAGGATGGTGATGCGCATCTGTCTGGTCAGCGAGACCTGGACGCCCGAGGTCAACGGCGTCGCCCATACCCTGGCACAGCTGAGCGGCGAACTACTCGCCCGCGGCCATCACCTGCAGCTGATACGCCCGCGACCCAGGGTGCCTGGTTCCGCTGCGAGGATGGCGAGTGAGCTTCAGGTACCGGGGCTGGCCGTGCCCGGTTATCGCCAGGTGCGCTTCGGGCTTCCCGCCACACGACGTATCGCCAGGTGGTGGCGCGAGACGCCACCCGATGTGGTCTACCTGGCCACCCAGGGGCCACTTGGCTGGTCTGCACAGCGAGCCGCACGCCGTCTCGGCCTGCCCCTGGTCGCAGGCTGGCACACCAATTTCGACCACTACTGCCGGGACTACGGCATCCCCTGGCTGGCACCGCTGGTGGAAGCGCGCCTGCGCACCTTTCACAACCGCTGCGCCGCGACCCTGGTGCCGACCCACGCTCAACGCGATGACCTGAGGCAACGCGGCTTCCAGGGGCTTCGCTGCATGGCTCGGGGGATCGATGGTACTCGCTTTTCCCCGGGACACCGCGACGAGGCCCTGCGCCGCCGCTGGGGCGCGGGCCCGCACACCCCGGTGGCACTGCATGTGGGCCGGCTGGCCCCGGAAAAGAACCTCGACCTGCTGCGCGACAGCTTCCGCGCCATGCGCGCCGCCCACCCCGGACTGCGCCTGGTCGTCGTCGGCGACGGCCCCTCCCGGCGCTCCCTGGAACGCAGCCTGCCCGAAGCCCACTTCACCGGATTCGTATCGCCCGAGGCGCTGGCCCGACATTACGCCAGCGCCGACCTCTTCCTGTTCCCCTCCCTGTCGGAGACCTGGGGCAACGTGCTGCTGGAGGCCATGGCCAGTGGCCTGGGAGTGATCGCCTTTCGTCACGCCGCCGGTGCCGAACTGATCGACGACGGACACACTGGCCTCTCGCTGGCTGCCGGCGACGAGGCGGGCTTCCGTGACGCCGCTGTGGCGCTCTGTCAGCACCCCGCCCGCTGGGCACGGCTGGGCCGAGCCGCCCGCACCCGGGCCCTCGACTACACCTGGTCCGCTATCACCGACACCTTCCTCTCCACCCTCGAAGATGCCCGGGAGAACCGCCATGCGACCGCACGCGCCTGCCGTGTTTGAACGCCTCGACATGCTCGAATGGCAACTCTGCCGACGCCTGGCCCGCTTCAACCTCTATCGGCCCTGGCTGACCACCCTGCGCATGGCCAGTCACCTGGGCGACTGGCCGGCATGGGTGGTGCTGATCGTTGTCCAGCCCCTGCTGCAACCAGAGAAAGGCTGGCAATATCTGCTCCAGTACACCCTGACCGCCCTGATCGCGATCGGCGTCTACCGGTTGCTCAAGACGCGGTTGTGTCGCGAACGACCCTTCATCACCTTCGTTGGCAACGTCAGCCGGCAGGCGCCGGCCCGGGACCGCTACAGCTTCCCCAGCGGCCACACCATGCATGCCGTAATGTTCCTGACCCTGACCGCAAGCCACCAGCCCTGGCTGGCCCCCTGGCTGGTGCCGCTGGTAATACTGATCGCCCTATCCCGGGTGGGACTCGGCCTGCACTACGCCAGTGACGTGCTGGCCGGAGGCCTGATCGGGCTGCTGTTTGCGTGGGGCAGCCTGGCCCTCGTCGGCTGAGGCGTCCCATGGCATCCTTGGAGCATGCCGATCGAGACCCTGCTTGCCGACCCGCCGTTGTGGCTCATGGATCCCCTGCTGGAGGAGCCCGATGCCAGTGCGCTGCTCTCTGCCCTGGATACCGAGCTCGCCTGGCAGCAGCCTTCCCTGCGGCTCTATGGTCGTGAACACCCCATCCCGCGCCACCAGGTCTGGATGGGGACCCCCGAGGCGAGCTATCGCTACTCCGGCCGTGAGTTCCTCCCCGATCCCTGGCATCCCGCCGTGGCTGATCTCCGCGATCGGGTGATCAGCGCGCTGGCCGCCGCCGGTATCGATGCCCGCTTCAACAGCGTCCTGCTCAACCGCTACGCCAGCGGCGAGGAGCGCATGGGCTGGCACAGCGATGACGAACCCGAACTCGGCGACGACCCGCTGATCGCCGCGGTCAGCCTGGGCGCCGAGCGCCCGTTGCGCTTTCGCTGGAAGCGCCGCGAGGCCCCGGCCTTCAATGTCTGGCTGCCCCACGGCAGCCTGCTGGTGATGGGGCCGGGCGTGCAGCGGCGACTGCAGCATGCCCTGCTGCCACGCCGCCTGCCGGGAGTTCGCATCAGCCTGACCTTTCGACTGGTGATGTCCGCGTGCTGAACAGGTCCTGCCCAACTCAGGCCTCTCGAGCAAATCATGATGATCGATAGAGATAACGGTATATAATTCCGGGCATCGCCAATCCCATGAACGATGCTGCTTCATGCCACCATTATGGTGCCCCGATACGCGAAGAGGCGCCCCGTGGGGCGCCTCTTCGGCCGTCATGGCAAGCGTGGCCTCACGACTTGTCGTGGTCCAGCTCCTCGCCCGGCAGCACTTCCTCGCCGTTGAAGTAGGCGCGTGCCAGCTTGAACACCACCGGCGACAACAGGGCCAGGGCGATCAGGTTGGGAATGGCCATCATGGCATTGAAGGTATCCGCCATCAGCCAGATGAAGCCCAGCTGGGCCATGGCACCCAGCGGGATTGCCAGCACGAACAGCACCCGGTAGAGCATGATCGAACGGGTGCCGAACAGGAACTGGAAGCACTTCTCACCATAGAAGGACCAGCCCAGGATGGTGGTGAAGGCGAATACCGCCAACGCCAGCGAGACGATCTGGTTGCCCATGCCCGGCAGCGCCTCATCGAAGGAGAGCGCGGTGAGCGATGCGCCCGCCTCACCGGTTTCCCAGACACCGGCCGTCAGGATCACCAGGGCGGTGATGGAGCAGACGATGATGGTATCGATGAAGGTACCCAGCATGGCGATCAGGCCCTGGCGAACCGGGTTCTTGGTCTGCGCCGCGGCGTGGGCGATGGGCGCGCTGCCCAGGCCTGCCTCGTTGGAGAAGACGCCACGGGCGACACCGAAGCGGATCGCCGCCATCACCGCCGCACCGGCGAAACCGCCCATGGCGGCGTGGGGGTTGAAGGCGTAGTAGAAGATCATGCCGAAGGCGTCGCCGATCTGGCCGGCATTGATGGCCAGCACGACCAGGCCGGCCAGCACGTAGAGGATGCCCATGATCGGCACCAGCTTGCCCGCCACCTTGGCGATACGCTTGATGCCGCCGAGGATGACCGCCCCGGCCAGCACCATGATCACCACCCCGGTGATCCAGTGCGGCAGGCCGAAGGTGGAGTTCAGGGCATCCGCCACGGAGTTGGACTGCACGGTGTTGCCGATACCGAAGGCCGCCACGGCACCGAAGAAGGCGAAGGCGCCGGCGAGCCACAGCCACTTACGGCCCAGGCCGTTCTTGATGTAGAACATCGGGCCGCCGACATGATAGCCGGTGCTGTCCGTCTCGCGGTAACGCACCGCCAGCACGGCCTCGGAGAACTTGGTGGCCATGCCCACCAGCGCCGTGATCCACATCCAGAACACCGCACCGGGACCACCCAGGGCGATGGCGGTGGCCACGCCGGCGATGTTGCCGGTACCGATGGTGGCGGAGAGCGCCGTCATCAGGGCGTTGAAGGGAGAGATCTCGCCCTCTTGCTCCTTGGTCTTGGTCTCGCCGGGTGCCAGTTTGCGATCGCGCCCTTGCCACATCAGCTTGAAGCCGGTGCCAAGCTTCCGGATCGGCATCAGCTTGAGGCCGGCCTGCAGATAGATACCCACCCCGAGCAACAGGATGAGCATCAATGGCCCCCACACCACGCCGTTGATGGCGCCGAATATACTGTTCAAGGTTTCCACGTGAATCTCCCTAAGCGATTATTGTTGTGCGCTGAAGTTTAACGCTCCCGGCACCCCCCGTGGCCGCCAGGGTCGACTGCCGCCACTACAGCGTATGATCCACCGGGATATGGCTTTACAGGCGCGCAAACCACAGCACAAGCCCGCGTAACATAGCGGATTCTATGGCCACGACACCACCTAGACGAACGACGCAGATTCAACACCGGCCGTCGCACGTCAGGCACAAGTTTCCGATCAGAAACCTGCAGACCCACTCGCACAGCGTACCGCCTGTCAGCATAGACCGACAGGCGCTCGGCGTCGTCTGGGCGTACCCACCTGCGCAGGCGGCAGGATCGAGCTGCCCGTTTCACCCCGCCAAGCCCGCCGGACGGCAGCTTTAGCGCTCGCTGCTGGGTCAGCCAGGCTGGACGGATGCGCCGCGACGGGCCACCCTGAATGGCGAGCCCCCGCCCGGCGGGTCAGACTCACGGTGAGGGACTCGCCAAACGCCGCTAATGGCGGTAGCATTCGTCCTGCCTGGAAAAACTTTTCTTATAGGAAATTTCGATGAGCTCTATTCCTGCCAATCTGCGTTATGCCGAAAGCCACGAGTGGGTCCTCGACAACGGCGACGGTACCGTGACCATCGGCATCAGCGACCACGCCCAGGAGTCCCTGGGTGATGTGGTATTCGTCGAACTGCCCGAGGTCGGCCGTACCCTCGAGCTCAAGGAAGAGTTCGGCGTTGTGGAGTCGGTCAAGGCCGCCTCCGACCTCTACGCACCGGTGGCCGGCGAGGTCATCGAAGTCAACGAGGCGCTGGAAGATGCGCCCGAGACGCTGAACGAGTCACCCTATGAGGATGGCTGGATCATGAAGGTGCGCCTCGAGGATGCCACTCAGCTCGACGACCTGCTCGACGCCGACGGCTATGAGGCCGTAGCCAGCGCCGACGACTGAACCCGCTGCGTCTATCTGGATGGCCCCGACCCTCGGGTCGGGGTCCCGACGATTCGCCGTGCCGCCCCCTTGGCGACCGGCCTCAATTTCATCGATAGGGTGTTACATGGCTCTCGACAACCGCCGCCTGGCCGACCTGGCCGCTCATGATGCCTTCATCCAACGCCACAATGGACCTCGCGAGCAGGAGGTGAAGGCCATGCTCGCCGAGCTCGACATGCCGAGCCTGGACACCCTGATCGAACGCACCGTGCCCGCCGATATCCGCCTGGACCGTGAGCTCGACCTCGACCCGCCCAGGAGCGAGGCCGAGGCGCTGAGCTACCTGCAGCGTCTGGCTGCCCAGAACCGCCCCTTCAAGAGCTATCTGGGCCAGGGCTACCACGGCACCCACCTGCCCACGGTGATCCAGCGCAACGTGCTGGAAAATCCCGGCTGGTATACCGCTTATACGCCCTACCAGCCCGAGATCTCCCAGGGCCGCCTGGAGGGCCTGCTCAACTTCCAGCAGGTAGTCATGGACCTGACCGGCATGGAGCTGGCCAACGCCTCGCTGCTCGATGAGGCCACCGCCGCTGCCGAGGCCATGGCGTTGTGCAAGCGCTCCAACAAGAAGATCAAGAGCGATGTCTTCTTCGTTGCTGACGATGTCCTGGCCCAGACCCTGGACGTGGTGCGTACCCGTGCCGCCTACTTCGGCTTCGAGCTGGTGGTGGCACCGGCGGAACAGCTCACCGAGGTGGAGGCCTTCGGCGCCCTGCTCCAGTACCCCGGCGAGAGCGGGCGGGTGCGCGACCTGGCACCACTGCTCGAGACGGCCCGGGAGCGCGGCATAATGACCTGCGTGGCGGCCGACATCATGGGCCTGGTGCTGCTGAAGGAGCCCGGCGCCCTGGGCGCCGATATGGTGGTCGGCTCCACCCAGCGCTTCGGCGTGCCCATGGGCTTCGGCGGTCCGCATGCCGCCTTCTTCGCCACCACAGACAAACTCAAGCGCTCGATCCCGGGTCGCATCATCGGCGTCTCGAAGGACAGCCGTGACGGCCAGGCCCTGCGCATGGCGATGCAGACGCGCGAGCAGCACATCCGTCGCGAGAAAGCCACCTCCAACATCTGCACCGCCCAGGCACTGCTGGCCAATATCGCCGGCTTCTATGCCGTCTACCATGGCGCCGAGGGGCTGCGTACCATCGCCGGTCGCATCCACCGCCTCACCACCCTGCTGGCGCTGGGCCTGCAGCAGAAGGGTATCACCCTGGTCCACGACAGCTGGTTCGACACCCTGCGCCTGACCGGTATCGATGCCGGCAAGATCCATGGCCGAGCGCTGACCCACGAGATCAACGTCCGCTACTTCGACAACGGTGATGTCGGCATCGCCCTGGACGAGACCACCACCGCCCATGACCTCGACGTGCTGTTCGACGTGCTGCTCGGCGAGGAGCACGGTCTCTCGGTGCGCGAGCTGGACGAGCGTGCGGTGGCCGAGGGTGCGAGCGGCATCCCCGCCGCCTGCCGTCGCGACAGTGACTTCCTGACCCACCCTACCTTCACGCGCTACCGCAGCGAGACCGAGATGCTGCGCTACCTCAAGCGCCTGGAGAACAAGGACCTGTCGCTGGCCCACGCCATGATTCCGCTGGGCTCATGCACCATGAAGCTCAATGCCACCAGCGAGATGATTCCGATCACCTGGCCGGAGTTCGCCGAGGTGCACCCCTTCGTGCCCCGCGACCAGGTGGCCGGCTACAAGCAGATGATCGACGAGCTTTCGGCGTTCCTTGTGGAGATCACCGGCTACGACCATATCTCCATGCAGCCCAACTCCGGTGCCCAGGGCGAGTACGCCGGGCTGGTGGCCATTCGCCGCTATCAGGCCTCCATCGGCGAGGGGCATCGCGATGTCTGCCTGATCCCCAGCTCCGCCCACGGCACCAACCCTGCCTCGGCGGCCATGGTCGGCATGAAGGTCGTGGTGGTGGAGTGCGACGCCGACGGCAATATCGACGTCGATGACCTGCGCGCCAAGGCCGAGAAGCACGGTGATGCCCTCGCGGCGATCATGATCACCTACCCCTCCACCCACGGCGTCTTCGAGGCCGGGGTTCGCGAGGTATGCGAGATCGTCCACACCCACGGTGGCCAGGTCTACGTCGATGGCGCCAACATGAACGCCCAGGTGGGCCTCTCGCGCCCCGGCGACTTCGGCGGCGACGTCAGCCACCTCAACCTGCACAAGACGTTCTGTATTCCCCATGGTGGCGGCGGCCCGGGCATGGGGCCCATCGGCGTCAAGGCGCATCTGGCGCCCTTCGTCTCCAACCACGTGGTCACGCCCATCGACGGCGTCAACGCCGAGTGCGGCGCCGTGGCGGCGGCGGCCTTTGGCAGCGCCTCGATCCTGCCGATCTCCTGGGCCTATATCAAGATGATGGGCGCCCGCGGCCTGCGCGAGGCGACCGAGCTTGCCATCCTCAACGCCAACTACATCGCCAAGCGCCTGGGCGAGCACTACCCGGTGCTCTACAAGGGCGAGAATGGCACCGTGGCCCACGAGTGCATCATCGATATTCGCCCGCTCAAGGCGGCCTCGGGGATCAGCGAGGAGGATATCGCCAAGCGTCTGATGGACTACGGCTTCCACGCCCCCACCATGTCCTTCCCGGTGCCCGGCACGCTGATGATCGAGCCCACCGAGTCGGAGTCGCTCTACGAGATCAACCGCTTCTGCGACGCCATGATCAGTATCCGCAAGGAGATCGCCCGCGTCGAAGCCGGTGAGTGGCCCGCCGACAACAACCCGCTGGTCAAGGCACCGCATACCATGGCCGACCTGATGGATGAGGCCTGGGAGCGCCCCTACTCCCGCGAACTCGGCGCCTTCCCCAGCGACGCGGTCAAGGCGGCCAAGTACTGGCCGGCGGTCAATCGCGTTGACAACGTCTTCGGCGACCGCCAGTTGATCTGCTCATGCCCGAGCATCGACGAGTATCGTGACTGACGCTCGCTTCGGCGACATCACGATATGACAGGGCCCCGCCATGGCGGGGCCCTGTCGCGTTCGGGGGCAGGCGTCGCTGGACAGGAGGCGCTAGAGCGACGATCCCACCTCGGTGGGGTCGCCGTAACCGTGCAGTGCCATGCGCCGTTGCTCGCGGAAGTCCTCCAGCAGGCGCACATAGCGCCGCGGCATCTCGCTGCCCGTCCGAGTCACGTGATACAGCGTCTCGTGAACGGCCACGGGCAGTTCCATCGCCTTGACCTGACGCTGCCAGGGCGAGGTCTCCAGCACCGGCCGCGATACCACCGTGAACCCCAGGCCGCGGGCCACGGCATCCAGCACCATGCCCACCTCGTTGGTGAAGCCCTGGCGGCGAAAGTGGCTCATGGAACGAAACTCCCTGGGAAAGTTGCCGCGCAGCAGCGCACTGGCGTGGTTCAGGCCGTCGAAGTAGCTGATGAAGCCGATCCCCATCAGATCGGCCAGCCCGGTACCGGTAAAGTCCGCCGGCACCACCAGGCACAGCGGTTCGCGATGCCAGGGGGTGACTTCCAGGTCGGGATGGCGCATGGGCTCGGTGACGATGCCAAGGTCATAGCGCCCCGCCAGCACATCCTGGGAGATCTCCTGATTGAAAGCGAAGCTGTAGCTCACCGTCAGCCCCGGATACATCTGCTGCTGGCCGAGCAGGAAGGGATAAAGCATGGTGCCGACGCTACCCGGCGAGGCCAGTCGACAGTCACCCGAATAGGTGGAGTCGGCGTCCAGCGAGTGGCGGAACTGCTCGTGCTCGGCGAACAGCTTGAGGGCGTAGTCATACACCCGCCGGCCAGCCTCGGTCAGGGTGAAGCGTCGACCGTGACGCTCCAGCAAGGGCTTGTCCAGGTAGCGCTCCAGCTTGCGCACATGCTGGCTGACCCCTGGCTGGGTCATCTCCAGTCGATGGGCGGTCTGGGTGAAGCTGCCGGTCTCGACCAGGGTGATGAAGGTACGAAAGTAGAGCGCATTGAACATGGCATGCCACATAACAGATGGGAGCAGAGCCATCGCAGCAGGCAATACTGCTCAAGGCTTTCCCGGCGACAGGCCCCCTCTACGACCTGTCCCCGGCGCCTTTCGCTGTAGCCACATGGCCAACTGCGATAACCCAGGAAGGTGGATTCTATCACCGCCGCCGCAGGCGGCGTGATAGCATCACGGGGCACTTTTCCGCACGACAAGGACGCCAGCATGCCCGACACCATCTCCAGCACCATCTCGCCGGAAGGCAGCCTCGAGATTCTCTCCCAGCACGAGGTCGCGCGCCTTCACGACACCTCTCGGGCCGGCCTGCACGACCTACTGCGCTGCTGCGCCCTGGCGGTGCTCAACTGCGGCTCACCCACCGACGACGGCCTGGCGCTGATGGAAGCCTATGCCGACTTCGATATCGAGGTAGTGCCCCAGGACCGCGGCATTCGCCTGAAGCTCACCAACGCCCCGGCCGAGGCCTTCGTCGACGGCAAGATGATCCGTGGCATCCGCGAGCATCTCTCCGCGGTGCTGCGCGATATCGTCTACGTCTACAACGAGATCCAGGGCCACCAGCGCTTCGACCTGACCACCGGTGAGGGCACCACCAATGCGGTGTTCCATATCCTGCGCAAGGCCGGCACTTTGAAACCGGGTGTCGACCCCAGCCTGGTGGTGTGCTGGGGTGGCCACTCCATCTCCCGGGAGGAGTACGACTACAGCAAGGACGTGGGCTACCACCTGGGGCTACGCGAGCTGGACATCTGCACCGGTTGCGGCCCCGGTGCCATGAAGGGGCCGATGAAGGGGGCCAACGTCGCCCATGCCAAGCAGCGCCGCCATCAGGGCCGCTACCTGGGGGTCTCGGAGCCCGGCATCATCGCCGCCGAGGCACCCAACCCCATCGTCAACGAGCTGGTGGTGATGCCGGATATCGAGAAGCGCCTGGAGGCCTTCGTGCGCCTCGGCCACGGTATCATCGTCTTCCCCGGCGGCGTGGGCACCGCCGAGGAGATCCTTTACCTGCTGGGGATCCTGTTGCACCCGGACAACGCCGACATGGCGCTGCCGGTGATATTCACCGGCCCGGCCAGCAGTGCGGCGTATTTCGAGCGCATCGACGAGTTCCTGACATATACCCTCGGCGACGAGGCACGTCGCCGCTACCGCATCATCATCGATGACCCCACCGAGGTGGCGCGCACCATGCGCAAGGGGATCGACGAGGTGGCCGAGTATCGCCGCGCGCGCCAGGATGCCTTCTATTTCAACTGGCGACTGACCATCGACCGCCCCTTCCAGGCCCCCTTCGAGCCTACCCACGAGGCCATGGCGGGGTTGACGCTCGATCGCGACCAGCCAGTACATGAGCTGGCAGCCAACCTGCGCCGCGCCTTTTCCGGGATTGTCGCCGGCAACGTCAAGGAGCACGGCATCCGTGCGATCAAGGCCAACGGCCCCTTCCGACTCAGCGCCGAGCCAGAGCTGATGGCACGCCTGGACGCGCTGCTCGACTCCTTCGTGGCCCAGGGACGGATGAAGCTCTCCGGCGAGTACGAGCCCTGCTATACGCTGGGCTGAGCGGCAAGGGGCAAGGGGCAAGGG
>NZ_JAJSPA010000069.1:0-7417 GCF_021282295.1 Halomonas sp. G15
AGGCCCAGGCACAGTGGAAGCAGCGTATCCAGCGGGTCATTCAGCATCTGGAGGAGCAGGAGAGGCTACGCAGTGGGGTCGCCATCGCCGAGGCTCTCAACCGGAGGGGGCTGACCACCTACCAGGGGAGGCCGTTCACCAGTGCCACGATTAGCCGACTGAGAATATAAGACGATAGCCCAGGCCTATACGATTGCATGTTTTTGAAAGGCATAGGCTATGTTTCTAGACTGTAACCTTGTTACATTAAGGGAATTGAACGTCATTTCCCTAAGGGAGAGCAGGGCAAAAGAGCTAAGGGGATAATCCCAGGCAAAAAAGGGGATTTGTGACTATAGGCGCTTTAAACCTAATAATTACGTGAGAGTGCTGTTTACAATAGATTTTTATGGAATTTGCGGGTTTCAATTCGCTAGGAATAGGGAGAGTAAAAAGGCCTTGCATGGGCAGATAAAATCCGTAATCTACGCATCGCCAGGCCAGCGAGGCCGGTGCCAGAGACCAAAGACCAGAACGATGAAAGCCGAGCTCCGACACGAAAACCGCCGCATGATGTACTGATATTGGCCAGCAGTTTTGGCCCCAATGAAGGCGCCTGATCCTGATTTTATAACGTCCACGAGCATATTCCTGGAGGCTGAATACTATGAAATTGACTACGAACCCATCAGTGACTCTGGCCCGTATCGCTTGGCCTGTGGGAGCCCTGAAAGGGGCATTACGTACCACAGTTCAAGGAGCAATTGCTCATGAATGCTTCACACCTATCTCACCACAAGGTGGATCACGCTGAACCATCGCTAATCACCATCACTCGCACTAGTGATGGCCTACCCTTGGAGCAAGTGTATGACGTCGAAGACTGTCACTCTTGCTGTCAGGACGACCCTACCCCTCAGGACCTCGGTGCCGAAGGAGTAGGTGACGCATCCGCACTGCCTTCGGATGCTTTCTCGGATGGTCATGCAGAAGATCGCCTCGCTGCAGTCCTGTCCCACAGTGGTCATGGACCAGCCAACGGCGCCATCAAGACGGTGTTCAAAGCTGCCATCACGCAGATGATGGCGTTAAGCCACCGTGGTGAGCCAACTAAAGCACCCCTGCTGGGCCCACAGGGCTACCCGGTAGCAGCGCTATGCCGTGAGCTGGTGGAACCGGGGAACGAGACCCCCTTTCCGCTGCCTATCACGGGCCTTGAGAGCGTCAATGGCCTGGATAGCTTTCAGGACCTACACGCCGCTATTCGCAACGAAGACCTTGTTGTTGTTACCACGCCGCGCCAGGGAAGCATCGCCAAGGAGCTTGCCAGCATCCGCGCCAAGTACGGGTGTTATTCGCCAATCATGGTCGTCAAGCATCATGGTAGCAAGGTCGAATCAGCGCTTCATTATGCTCCCGATGGCGCGAAGGGCATCAACGTCGTGTACCCCGATCTACCCCGTCTGATGGAAGAGGCTCGGGACCTCGCCAGCATGCTTCGTCCCGAGCTGATGTCGCTAATGCGCCGTGTCAGCGAACGTTGGACAACGGAGCGGGTGAGTACCCGCAACGCTGACACCCATGACGGGGTTCGCTGGCTGTGGCTAGTCGCGGATGAGCTGGGCCTGTCGTCGTCCCAGATGGATGACCTCAACTGGACGATGCACTTCCACTCCCGGTATTGCCGCCAGTCCAGGGATCTTCTGGTCCGCATCTAACCCCAAAAAATAACCAATGGCTCAGGGGGCTGTATGGCTCCCTGGCAGAAAGTTACGTCTTCGAAAAATAAACGGTGAAACACATGAAAAAAATCAACGAGTCAAAAGTAGAAAGCCAGTCCAACGTTTCCGGTCAGAAGCCGCTGAAGAAAATCAGCAAGAAGCAGGTCAGCCCGGAGGTCCAGCAACGCCTGGACAACATGCGACGCCCTCATAAAGCCAGCAAGGTTTGCTCACCCAGGGCAGCTGATAAGAAGCCTACACAGGTGGGCTATGCACCAAAACCCGCCCCGCAGCCTAGCAGGAAGGGTAGTTCTGCCGGCAAGAACAAGGAGCCGGATCTTCCTTTTGATGCGAAGGTCCAGAAGCTCCTCGAAGAAGGTGGCTACCTGGCTCAGGATGAAGGCTTAAATCAGACCCTTCTAGTGAGGCAGCCGGGAAACCCCATTGCCAGGCCGGTCGACAGTCAGGACATGGTCAACCAGCTGTACGTCGAGCTGATGGAACGGGGCGAAGACGTCTCTCCCGAAGCGGTCGAAAAGGCGCTTGTCGTTCTCAAGACCAAGGTGAAGCACTTCGGCAACAAGGTTCGGGTGTACTGCGCCGTTGGCTACGGTGAGCACCGGCTGAAGCGCATTATCGACCTTCGCCATGATGATGGTGCGCTGGCGGTCCTCGAAGGTGGCCAGGTTCACATTGTCCGTGAAGGTGAGAAGGTCGTCATGCTCAGGCGTCCGGGGATGGCGGCCTTCCCCATGCCCGCTGAAACGTCAGACCCGGAGCTGGATGGCCTGAACCCGCTGCTCGACCTGATCAACGCGCCGGAAGAGGAGAAGTACCTGCTGCTTGCATGGATGGCCTTCGTCCTGTCGCACCCCCTGGACCCTATGGTCTCCCAGGTATTCCTGGTGCTGTTAGGCGGTCAAGGATCGGGTAAAAGCTCATTCTGCAAGTGGGTGCTGCGCAAGTTCGTCGACCCCAGCAAGATGAGCGTGATGGCGCTGCCGCGCAACATTGACGACCTGGCGGTAGCGACGAGCTATACCTACATGCCGATCATCGACAACGTGCGCAACCTGTCCCGCCCTATTAGCGATAGGCTCTGCAAGATGTCGACCGGTGGGGAGGTCCTGAAGCGGAAGCTCTATACGGATGCCGACCCACATGTGTCTACCCTCCAGACCAGCCTGGTGCTCAACGGCATCGTCAACCCGGTTACCGAGCCGGATCTCAGCAGCCGGTGCCTCTTCGTTCATCTGGAAGCCCTGGATGCCGATCAGCGAGTGAGCGAGGCCGAAATGGCCGACTACCTCACCGAGCATGAAGGTGGGATCTTCCGGGCACTCTTGGAGTTGGCGGCTCAGGCGCTCAACGTCATGGAACATGTGGAACCTCAGCGCCCCCTGCGGATGCTGGAGTTTTCCCGTTGGCTGGCTGCTTGCGAGCATGTCATGGGCTTGGATGGGGGTTACCTCGAAGACGCTTACGCCAACAACCAGGCAAGCGCTTACGAATCCTCAATCGGTGAGCAACCGCTGGCCAACGCCCTTTACAACTTCGCGCTGCTCTACTGTGTTGATGGTCCGTGGGTAGGGACCTGTAGTGAGCTCCTGCCGCTACTGGAAGAGCTGGTCTCCGATCGGGATATTCGCGCGCACTTCCATCAGTGGCCGCACAACCCCGAGTCCCTGGGACGTCGCTTCACCCAGCATGCCGCCTCACTGGATGCCCTTGGGGTCAAGCTGGAGCGTCTGCCACGAAGCCGAAATCGTCAGGTCAAGATCTCGCTCAAGGCTGATTGCCCGCGTCTTGCCGAGCTAGCGCAAGACTAACCCGCCTGGAGGGGCTGTGGATCATCCGCAGCCCCTTTATCCCGTTGTGATCTTACCGATCGGACCGGCCACTGCGTCGGGTCGTCGGGTGTCGACGGGTACCGCCGAGACTTTCTCTTATCGTGTCACCACCGGTCAGGAGGAGATATGCCTGTCGTTGACCTCACCGCCCATCTCGTCAAGCGCCTGCACTGTCCCGAAGACAAGCGTCGCATCGAATATTGCGACCGCCAGCACCCCGGGTTCTATGTGGAGGTCAGGCGCACCACCCCCGGCAAGGGGACCTACTATCTGCGTCACACCACCGATCAGAAGAAGAACCAGCACTTCAAACTGGGTACCACGACCGAGATTTCCCTGTCTCAAGCCCGGAAGAAGGCAAAGACCTTGCGTGCCGAGCTGGTCATGGAAAAAACGCCTCAGACGGTCCAAAAATCGGCCAAGGCCGTGCCGACCCTCAAGGCCTTCGTCGAGGAGCAGTATCTGGACTACATCAAGACCCGCAAGCGGTCCTGGAAGACCGACTATACCCATCTACGCAGCAAGGTGATTCCTACCTTCGGTGGCAAGCGCCTGGACGAGGTCACCCATGCCGACGTGGCGCAGTTCCACAACCGGATGCGTAACGAGGGGAGGGCACCGGCCACCTGTGATCGTCAGTTGATGATCGTTCGGGCTCTATTCGCGGTAGCCATGGAATGGGAGCTGGTCGATAGCAATCCAGCCAAGTCAGTCAAGCTGTTCAAGGAGAACAACAACCGGGAACGCTATCTGGATGAGACCGAGAGCAAGCGGTTACTGGACGTGCTGCTGCACGATAGGAATCGTCCCGTCTGTTGTATCGTGATGTTCCTGCTCAGTACCGGGGCCCGGGTAGGGGAAGCCCTCAAGGCCAAGTGGTCAGATATTGACCTCACCAAGCAGACCTGGCGGATACCGGTCAGCAACGCCAAGAGCAAGAAGGAACGGATCGTGCCGCTGAATACCTCGGCGTTACAGGTCCTGGAGGAAGCCAAGCGGGAATGCGGTGGTCAGGAGTGGATCTTCGTCAGTCCCAAGACCCAGGCACCCTTCAAGTCGATTACGCTGGTCTGGCACCGGCTACGCGACAAGGCTGGGCTACCTGACTTCCGCCTCCATGATTGCCGCCATACCTACGCCTCCAAGTTGGTCGGGGCAGGGCGCTCCCTTTACGAGGTGCAACAGATCCTTGGTCATAGCAATCCCAAGGTCACGGAACGCTACGCTCACTTGTCCCAAGACTCCCTACTGAGTGCCGCGTCGAGTGCCAACTGGACCTATGACAGCGATGATGATCACCATGAGGAGGAGAACGACGACGACCGTGCCGACGTCACTGGGGAAGACAGCGCACCAATAACGACTCCCATACGCCACGCCAGCTGACCGAGCGAGGTTCAGAGGAGCTTTCAAGGATGAGAAAATAGTGCATTTGGTTATAGATACTATTTTTGAGGCATTGGAAATCCTATGACTGAGGGTAGGGAAGCGGAGTGGCGTCTCTGCCCCCATTATGAAGAGGCGACAGCCGGATGTATCAGGGCCCCGCTACGGGGCCTATTTTGGGGCCCCTGTGGCCCTTTTTTTGATCTTGGGGCAGGGCGCTTGTCGTCATCAGGTTGATCCTTGTAGATCGGTACGGATACATTGAGTGTTCACTAATGTTAGGAGTGCTCATCATGGTCCGTATGACCGGTTATCCATTCCATTCTGATTTTTGGAAGGCCTCTTCCGGCGTCACCCACTCGATATTTAACTTTCTTCCATTCACATAAATTATTCCCTGTGAAGAGTTTGGCTTGTTATGTTGTTTTCGATAAATTATCAGAGAGTCAAGCAGTTCCATTAGGTAATGCTTGAATCCTGAGTCATTGAGGGTCTTGTATGCGTTATCATTGAGGCGCCAGGTCGCTTTTCCTAGCCGGCCATCATCGTCTGCGAAAAATGCAATATCGCCAATTGCTAATCTATCGGATAGGTGTGTAGATGCTAGTTGGTCTAGACGATATTGATCGAAATCCGGGTCGTAACTCATCGGGAACCCTCCAGGTGGTAATTGTTAAAGAAGCATAGGGACGTCGGATAGTCCGAGCTGGCTTCGTGTGGCAATTGATAGATTTTGGTAATGTTCAAAAAGCCAATCTACAAAGTCAATTCCATCCATTACTTGAATGCCGTCTTTTTCAGCTAAGGCATTAGTGCTTTCACCTGTAACAGCTGTTGTGATCAGCCAGCGTTGTGCGTCATCTTCTTCAATTGCGGAAAGTTGACGAATGCCATGAGCCCCGGTGACCCCCTGATGATGCTTTACTTGAATGAGAAGTTTCGTGGGATTGAATCGGTCCTTTCGATAAGCCTCAATATCAGCATCCGCAACGCCTTCATAGTGTCGCTTGCTTGGACGATGAACGACATATCCCTCTAGTTTCAAGAGCTCCATCACCAGCATCTCCATCCCATTCCCACCTCCAGAAAGGAATGTACTTCCTTGTTGGATGCGCTCCAGAAGCGTTTGTTTGAATGCTTCTATGGCTTCACTGTTTTCAGCTTCGTATTGGCTATTTCTGTTGCTATATCCACCAGATTCTAGTCGAGAGTATAGTGTTTCTAGTTCGTCTGAAAATTCATCGAGCGATGCAACTGCCATTCGGATCTTTAGTCGAGTTTCAAGGGCGGTTGAGAGGTCGTCGCGAGGGATTCTTTTTATCTTTCCACCTGGTTCTCGTAGATATTTTGCGCCAACTCGGTTTTCTCCATATCCTACATCTGATCCAAAGCTCTTCTCGCCAGTAGCACGTGCAAGGAGGATAGCGCGAGGAACAGGGACTACTATCAAGTCACCGGGGCGAATGTTGAAGAATCGCCGAATTTGCTTTGCTTTCCTGCCTACCTCGATATCATGATCACGGAATGCTGCCATGAGAGAGTCGGCAGTTGGGTGGTCTGAGAAATTTATTTGAGGCCAACCATATCCGGCTTGGTCATTTCTTGCTAACTCAATCGGGCTTCGTACTAGAATTACTTTGGCCAAGATAGCCTCCTTGTCTCGTTTTATGGGTCGTGATTATAATTGGTATCATTTATCTTGAGTTGTATCCCTCATGAAGGCTATCAGCTAGCTATAGAAGTCGGCAACTACATGGTCGACTTTTGGTGGCAATAGTTTTAGGTGGGGTCGTAGATAGCTCGTTCTTGGGATGTTCGGTTCTGCAAAGCTCAAGAAACAGTGTTGAGGTGTTGCTCATTGCTCACTTGTTTGTTGCCCTGCGTGACGACTACGCCAAGAAGAGGAAGTGAGGGTTTCCCGGGATACCTGACGACACCCGACGACCTGACGCTGGGGCTCTCGGTCCTCGACTGTCTCCCGAGGGTAGGGGGAAGGTAACGCTGTATCGACTGATGGATTGGCGGTAGGGGTTCATGCCGGTCACCCAGAGTGAGCACCCGCTTCGGTCCTGCTTCGGTCAGTCAGCGGTCGATGGGATTGGCTCCCTTCTCCAGATTCCAGAGGGTTAGCCAGTGTGTGACTGTTCACTTCGGTCATGCGTCGGTCAGCCCTCTCCGGTACAGTGGTGGTCAATAAAATCCTTTGAAATCATCCGGGTAATGAGGTTTTCTGAGGTTCTGCGAGGCTCAGCTACTGCACCTTCTGCTTCCGCTGGGCGCAGTTCGTCGGCGACAAGGACCTGAAGTTCGCCTCCAATGAAGCGGATTCCCTGCACCGCTACCTGGCCGAGCATACCGAGGTCACCGACCTGCTGATGACCGGCGGCGACCCCATGGTGATGAAGGCCAAGCACCTGCGTCAGTACCTGGAGGGGCTGATGGCGCCGGAGCTGGATCACGTTCAGGACATCCGCATCGGCA
>NZ_JAJSPA010000070.1:0-7383 GCF_021282295.1 Halomonas sp. G15
CCGGCGCCCTGGGCGGCGGGGCCGGTGGCCTGGCGGCGTGGCAGGCCGGCGAGCGCGACCCTGCCCATCCGCTGCTGCGTCGCTACCTCACTCCCTGGCCGCGGCTGGCCGCCGGCGAGGCCCTGGCCGGGCTGGCCACGGCCGCGGTGGATATCTCTGACGGGCTGCTCGCCGACCTGGGCCATATCCTCGAGCATTCCGGGGGCGGCGCCCATCTCGAGCCCGAGGCGCTGCCCCTGGCCGAGGGGCTGGTCGCGGCGCTGGGCGAGGAGGGTGCGCGTCAGGCGGCGCTGACCGGTGGCGATGACTACGAGCTGCTGGTGTGCCTGCCTGCCGAGCGCCTGGACGAGGCCCGGCACCGGCTGGCAGTGCTGGAGCTGCCACTGACCGTGGTCGGCCAGCTGACCCGCTCATCCGGCGTGAGCGGCGTGCCGGCGGCCCAGCGTACCGGCTGGCAGCACTTCCGCGGCGCCACCCCGGGAGGAACCCCATGAATCGAGCTCCGTCCAGCGTCTGGCACCGCCCCTCCCACTTCCTGGCCTTCGGCCTGGGCAGTGGCGCCGTGCCCTGGGCGCCGGGTACCTTCGGCACCCTTGCCGCCATTCCCTTCTACTGGTTGCTCTCCGAACTGCCGCTGAGCTGGTACTGGGGCGTCGTCTTCATCGCCTTCGTCTGGGGCGTATGGCTGTGCGAAAAGACCTCCCGAGACCTCGGTGTCCACGATCATTCCGGCATTGTCTGGGACGAGTTCGTGGGCTACTGGATCACCATGGCGGCAGTGCCCTTCTCCTGGGAGTCGGCACTATGGGGGTTCCTGGTCTTCCGGGTATTCGACGTGATCAAGCCGTTCCCCATCCGCTGGGCCGACCGCCATGTGGCCGGTGGCTTCGGCATCATGATCGACGACGTCCTCGCCGGCATCTACGCCTGGAGCCTCATGCACCTCTGGTTCTGGTTACACTAGCCCGGTACGGCGGTATTTCGCGGATGCCGTGGCAGGCGACGCAGGGAAGGGAGTCACCATGCGCAAGGAACGACTGATCGTGCCGGTGGTGGTAGGGCTGGCACTGGTCTGGGCGGTGGCCCAGTACGCCGCCTCGCTGCTCTTCGAACGCGAGCTGCTGCGCACCCTGAACGACCTGGAGGCGCGCGGCGAACTGGTGGTCGAGCGCGAGGATGTCGAACGCGGCTGGCTCTCTTCCTCGGGGCGGGTGCTGATCGCCCCGCTGCTGGGCGACGGCTGGCAGCTCGCCTTCACCTATACCGCGCGCCACGGCGTGCTCAGCACGCGCCTGGACGGCGAGATCCAACCCGCCCTGGGCCCGGCGCGCCAGCGCCTGTTCGGCGATGCGCTGCCCTCGTCGGCACCGCGCTGGCACGCCCGCTACCAGACCCTGGGTGGCTCCCTCAAGGGCAGTGTCGGGCTGTCTCCCTTCGTGGTTCGCCAGGGCCAGCGCGAGCTCGACTTCCAGGGCGGGCAGGTCACCTTCGGCGGCGAGTACGGCGACTGGTGGCTGCGCGCTCGTCTCAAGCCGCTGCGTCTCACCGACGGGGTCGTCACCCTGGAGGCCGGCCCGGCCAGCCTGGAGAGCCGCTACGCCTATACCGCCGATGCCCACCATTTCACCCAGCATGACCTGCTGCGCCTGGAACGGGTCTCCTGGAGCCAGCCGGACCTCGAGCTGGATGGCAGCGAGCTGGTCTACCGCAGTCGCATGGAGCTAGACGACAGCGAGCTTCTTATCGACGGTGAGCTCAACCTGGGGGAGGTGCTGGCCGCCAATCAGGTGCTGCTTACCGGAGGCGCGACGGCGCAGTTTTCCCGCGTTGATGCCGAGGCGTTGCGCACCCTGCTGCGCCGACTGCGCGAGGAGGTGATGATGGGGGGCAGCGACACCCCGACCCCCCGCGAGCTTATCGCGCGGCTGGAGCCGGAGCTCAAGGCGCTGTTGCAGGATTCGCCGCGCGTTGACGTCACCACGGTAGATCTCGACAGCCCCATGCTGGGCCTTTCCGCCGCAGGGGAGGGCGCGCTGATCTTCGACCCACGGCGTCTCGATGAGCTCAGCGTCGCGCGTCTCGATGACCCTGCCGAGCAGGCGCGCTGGCGCAGCCGCCTGGACGGCGACTTCGTCTGGCACGAGGTGCCCACCGTGGTGGCGTTGTGGTTGGGGCTGCCCCTGGACACCCGGGAGCTGGCGGTGGACGTGGTGCGAGGCAAGGTGCGCGTCAATGGCCGCCCGATGCCGCCACTCTGGCGCTAGCGGGGCGACGAGAGGTCGCCAGACTTGAAGTTGCCGCTCATCGCCCGCATTCCACAGTCCATCGGCATATGCCCAACCGCTTGGACAGGGAGACCCCATGAGCGACGACCAGGACCGCCACGCGTCTGACGAGCCGGAATGGATCCACGACGAGCACGAGCAGGACGAGCAGGAGCAGGGCGAGGGTCTCGACCTCGGTGAATCGACCGGCGACAGCCAGCGTTCCATGGTGCCGGCCCGAGAGGCGCTGCCCGAGCGCATCTACCTGCTGCCCATCCACAACCGCCCCTTCTTCCCCGCCCAGGTACAGCCGCTGGTGATCAACCGCGAACGCTGGGAGGAGACCATCGAGCGGGTTGCCAAGACCCCGCACCACACCGTGGGCCTGGCCTTCGTCGGTGACGCCGCCCTGGAGGGGCTGGATCACGGCGACTTCCCCGAGATCGGTACCGCGGTGAAGATGCACAAGCTGCAGGGCGAGGATGAGCAGCTGCAGTTCATTGCCCAGGGCCTGCAGCGCTTCCGGATCCAGCGCTGGATCTCCCGGGAGCCGCCCTACCTGGTGGAGGTGAGCTACCCCCGCGAGCCGGTGGATGCCGAGGCCGACGAGGCGCGGGCCTACGCCATGTCGCTGATCAACGGCATCAAGGAGCTGCTGCCGATCAACCCGCTCTACGGCGAGGAGCTCAAGCACTACCTCAATCGCTTCAGCCCCCATGAGCCCGGGCCGCTCACCGACTTCGCCGCCGCCATCACCTCGGCCAAGGGGCACGAGCTGCAGGACGTGCTGGCCACCCTGCCGGTGCTGGCACGCATGCAGAAGGTGCTGCCGCTGCTGCGCAAGGAGATCGAGGTCGCCCAGCTGCAGAGCGAGATCAGCGACCAGGTCAACGCCCAGATGCAGGATCGCCAGCGCGAGTTCTTCCTGCGCGAGCAGCTCAAGGTGATCCAGCGCGAGCTGGGCATCTCCAAGGATGACCGCGAGAACGACGTCGACACCTTCCGCGACCGCCTCGAGGACCTGGTGGTGCCGCCCAAGGTGCTGACCCGCATCGAGGAGGAGCTCGACAAGCTGGCGGTGCTGGAGACCGGCTCGCCGGAGTACGGCACCACCCGCAACTACCTGGATTGGCTGACCAGCATGCCCTGGGGCGTGCGCAGCCAGGACCAGCTCGACCTGGGCCACGCTCGCACGGTGCTCGACCGCGACCACGACGGCCTGGCCGACGTGAAGGAGCGCATCGTCGAGTTTCTCGCCGAGGGCACCTTCAAGGGCGATGTGGGTGGCTCCATTGTGCTGCTGGTGGGCCCGCCCGGGGTCGGGAAGACCTCGGTGGGTCGCTCCATCGCCGAGGCGCTGGGCCGCGAGTTCTATCGCTTCTCGGTGGGCGGCATGCGCGACGAGGCGGAGATCAAGGGCCACCGGCGCACCTATATCGGCGCCATGCCCGGCAAGCTCGCCCAGGCCCTCAAGGAGGTCGAGGTCGAGAACCCGGTGATCATGCTCGACGAGATCGACAAGATGGGCCAGTCCTTCCAGGGCGACCCCGCCTCGGCGCTGCTGGAGGTGCTCGACCCGGAGCAGAACGTCGACTTCCTCGACCACTACCTGGACGTGCGCCTGGACCTCTCCAAGGTGCTCTTCGTGTGTACCGCCAATACCCTGGACTCGATCCCGCCGGCCCTGCTCGACCGCATGGAGCAGATCCGCCTCTCCGGCTACATCGCCGAGGAAAAGATGGCGATCGCCAAGAACCATCTGTGGCCCAAGCTGCTCAAGCGCGACAATATTCCCAAGAAGCGCATCAACCTTACCGATGCCGCCCTGCGCCAGGTGATCGAGGGCTATGCCCGGGAAGCCGGGGTACGTCAGCTCGAGAAGCAGCTGCACCGCATCGTGCGCAAGGCGGCGGTCAAGCTGCTGGAGAGTGATCAGCAGTCGGTGAAGGTCTCGGTGAAGAACCTCGAGGAGTACCTGGGGGCGCCGCTGTTCCGAAAGGAGCAGGTGCTCCAGGGTGAGGGCGTGGTCACCGGCCTGGCCTGGACCTCCATGGGCGGCGCGACCCTGCCCATCGAGGCGGGCAAGGTGCATTCGCTGACCCGCGGCTTCAAGCTCACCGGCAAGCTCGGCGAGGTGATGCAGGAGTCGGCCAACATCGCCTACAGCTATGTGCTGGGGCACCTGGCCGAGTATGGCGCCGACGCCGACTTCTTCGATTCTGCCTTCGTGCATATGCACGTGCCGGAGGGCGCCACGCCCAAGGATGGCCCCTCGGCGGGGGTGACCATGACCACCGCACTGCTCTCCCTGGCCAAGCACCAGGCCATCGATCGCAATCTGGCGATGACCGGTGAGCTGACCCTGACCGGACATGTGCTGCCGGTGGGCGGTATCCGCGAGAAGGTGATCGCCGCCCGGCGCAGCGGCATCTTCGAGGTGATCCTGCCCGAGGCCAACCACCGTGACTACGACGAGTTGCCGGAGCACCTCAAGGAGGGCATGACGGTACACTTCGCCAGGCGCTACAAGGACGTGGCCAGGGTGGTATTCGGGTGACCGGCGACGGGCACCATCCTGGGGTCAGACCCCGGCGGAGGGTATTACCGCTGGAATGGTGCACGTTGATAGGCTTTGCTGGCTTGGCCAGGGTCTGACCCTGAGGCCTCCCCACGAATTATACAGTGCCTCCCAGTTCGGCTTCTTGTCGCATGAGCCGGAGGAGTCTGTCCATTCGGCCCGCGGGATAGCGGGCCTGGATGGCTTCACAGCCAAGTCGCCAAAGCGAGACGCCTCGCCGTGAGCGACGCGTATTGCTTTGATAGGCCGGTGCCTTCCCCGCTCTATCAAGGGAAAGGCCGCTGGCCAGGAGGCGGAAGCTAGCCAGCATGGCGATGAGAAGCAGGATCTCGATACGGCGTGCATGTCGGGTGCCATGCAAGTTAAACGCAAACCCGAACCGCTCGCTCTTGATATCCCGAAACCCCTCCTCGATTTCCATGCGTCTGCTGTAGAGCTGCACGACCTTGGCGGCGGTATGGTGGCGGGGTGTCAGATTACTGACTAGCACCCAGGGTTCTTGGTGCCCCTTGGCCACCTTGCGGCTTCGGGCAGCGCGTGACGCACTGCCATTCTTGTTGCGGTCTTTGCGCCCTCGGTAGGGGGCGCGGTACAGGTACAGATGGGTCGCCAGTGACCGTGTCTTGGCCAGGGTGACGGAACCGCGTGCTGCTGGCTCGCGTGTCGCCAGCGGAAACAGCGATTCCAGGCGGCGCCAATCGGATTCGCCGTCGTGCTTCAGTTGAGTTGCCCCACGCACTCGGCCGACGTAGTACCAGCCATACGCCTCAACAGCCCGTAACCAGGGTGTCTTGAAGCCGGCATCAGTGATGAGGATGGGCTTGGCCTGTGACGGCAACATCCACGCAAGGTCCGCAAGGAGGGCCTTCTGGCAGCGGGGGCAGGCGTCTTTGTGATGCACACGTTCATAGATCGGAAACGATCGCTTCCCGAAGGGGATCGCGGCACGCAGCAGAAAATGATGTCCTCGGTCGTCGATCGGTGACCAGTCAACCAGAATGATGGGATGTCGCTGAGTACCTACGAGCAGGCGAGCGACATCTGCATAAAGCCAACGACGCTCACGCTGCAGGTGAGGGTTGCGGAGCAGGCGATCGACACATTTGATCGCGTGCTTGGGCTGAGCCTGGCGCGGAAGCTGGCGACCGATTGCCGTCAGGGACAGGCGCTGCCCCGACAACAAGGCCTCGACGCATGTGGCGAGAGCATTGAAGCGGGCTGAATGCAGAAGGGAGGCTGAAGTCATCAGAATCCTGTGCAAGAATTGGCGCGTCTGCATGGGCTCCTCGGCATATTGTTGGTTTGGCGATTAACAACATGCCTGCCCATGCAGACTTTTTTCAATCCTAATATACTGATTTTCTTATTCTATTTGTGGGGAGGCCTCAGGGTCTGAACCCAGGGGAATCTACCAGCAGCAAGACACTCCCGGGTCGGTGCCGAACCGATTCCGGGGTTATCCATAACAAGGGTACATCCCATGCAACGACTGGCAGCCCTGCTTCTGACCATGGCGGCGGCGGGCACCACTACTGCCGCGGAGCGCATGCTCACCGTCTATACCTACGACTCCTTCGTCTCCGAGTGGGGGCCGGGGCCCGGCATCGAGGAGGCATTCGAGGCGCGCTGCGGCGACTGTGACCTGCGCTTCGTGGCACTCGACGGTGGCGTGGATATCCTCCAGCGCCTGCGCCTGGAGGGGGAGGGCAGCGGCGCCGACCTGGTGCTCGGTCTCGACATGAACCTGATGGCCGAGGCCCGCGGGCTCGAGCTGCTGGCGCCCCACGGCGTCGACACGAGCGCGCTCGAGCTGCCCATCGCATGGGACGACGACACCTTCCTGCCCTACGACTGGGGCCACTTCGCCTTCGTCTACGACAGCGAGCAGCTGGAGGATCCGCCGGGCAGCTTCGCCGAACTGCTCGAGGCCCCGGACGACGTCAAGATCCTCCTCCAGGACCCGCGCACCAGCGTCACCGGCCAGGGGCTGCTGCTGTGGATGAAGCATGTCTACGGCGATGCGGCGCCCGAGGCCTGGGAAAGGCTCAACGAGCGGGTGCTCACCGTGACCAACGGCTGGAGCCAGGCCTACTTCTCGCTGTTCATGAACGGCGAGGCGCCCATGGTGCTCTCCTATGCCACCTCGCCGGCCTACCACATGGCGGTGGAGGAGACCGACCGCTACCAGGCCGCCGAGTTCGCCGAAGGCCACTACCTGCAGGTGGAGACCGCGGCGATGCTGCGCTCCAGCGACGAGCCCGAGCTGGCCCGCGACTTCCTCGCCTTCATGCTGACCCCGGACTTCCAGCGCCATATCCCGCTGGGCAACGTGATGAACCCTGCCATCGACCTGGGTGACGAGCTGCCGGCGGTGTTCGAGCGGCTGATCGAGCCCGAGAGCCTGACGTTCACCCCCGAGGAGGTGCGCGACAACCGCCGCGCCTGGATCCGCGAGTGGCTGAACGCCGCGGCGCGCTGACGCCGCCGCGCTGGGCGCGCACCTCGCCCTGGCCGCCGGGGCTGGGGCTCGCCGCCCTGGCG
>NZ_JAJSPA010000071.1:0-6767 GCF_021282295.1 Halomonas sp. G15
TCCAGGGCGACCTTGGCCTTCAGCTCCGGTGAGTGGGTGTTACGTTTCTGTTTCGACATCTCTGGTCCCTTCGAAATCGGCCTCGGCATATCTTAAACCAGTGTCTTGATTTCAGGGTCCACTATAAAGGGAATCGCCTTGTTTCCTACCATATCACCATCATTGCCACCAGGAATATCTGCAACTGGATCTACGCCAAGCATGGGTGCAACTTGGGGTGCTACGTAGCGTTTAGCTTGGACATTGCTAATGTCGTTGTTTACGACCAGATAGGTGGCACCGGCCGAGAGCTGGGCGCGATCGAGAAACGACATACCCGCCGGGTTGCCGAAGACGATGGTGGCGTCGTTGACATTGGAGCTGCGCCCGGCGTGGCCGTAGCCCTGGCCACTGACGCTCTGCTCGTTAAGCTGGAACCCACCGGCCTGGGCCTGGCTGGCGAAGGCGGCAGCCGCCACGGCGGCGGCGAGGGTCAGGCGGTTGAACTTGTTCTTCATGGATCCATCCCTTGCGGTGCTGTTATGACGTTGGCGCCGGCGTAGCCTCTCGCGGAGGCTGGCGCGTGCCCCTCCCTTTTCTCGTATGCCAACGAGCGTTTCAACCCCAAACGAGCGTTTTAATGCTGAAAACGCTAATACTTTGGTCGCACGGTCGTTTGAAGCCATGAACTTTCATGGAGTTACCTCTCACCGGTCCCGTAACGAATCGGCACATTCCGGCAGCCTGTGAATGCCTTGACCTTTGGGTAACACAAGGGTTTTACACTACAGGCATGCCAATCCCGAGAGGCGATCCCATGAAGGTCAGTGAACTGGCAAGGGGTGCCGGCGTCACCGCCGAGACCGTACGCCACTATGTGCGAGAAGGTCTTCTGCACCCCGAGCGCCATCCCGACAACGGCTACCAGCTGTTCACCCAGGACGACCTGGAACGGCTGCGCTTCATCCAGCGCGCCCGCACCCTGGGCTTCGGCGTCGCCGAGATCCGCGAGATTCTCGACCACGCCGACCACGGCGATTCGCCCTGCCCCATGGTCCGCGACCTGCTGGCCAGCCGGCTGCCGCAGATCCGCGAGCGGATCTCCGAGCTGCAGGCCCTGGCCGAGCGCATGGAGCGGGCGCTGGACGCCTGGGCCGAGATGCCTGACGGCACCCCGGACGGCCACAGCCTGTGCCGCCTGATCGAGAGCTTCCCCGAGCCGCTCCACACCGACGCCACCCCCTCTTCACACAGGCCCAACAAGGAGACGCCATGAACGCCACCCTCGAACGCCGCGTTCCCGGCATGAACTGCCAGGGTTGCGTGAAGCGCATGCGCGAGGCGATCCAGGCCGAGGACCCGCAGGCCGAGGTCATGGGTGCTCCGGACGACAAGCGTCTCACCGTCACCTCCACCCTCGACGACGCGAGGCTCGACCGCACGCTGCAGGACGCCGGCTACCCGCCGGCGGATCGCCCGCTGTGTCGCGTGCGCCAGGTGCCCGGCATGAGCTGCCAGGGCTGCGTGAGACGCATGCGCGAGGCGATCCAGGCCGAGGATGCCGACGCCGAGGTGGTTGGCGAGCCGGGGGAGAAACGCCTCACCGTGACCACCCGGCTGGATGACGAGACGCTGGACCGCCTGCTGGACGAGGCCGGCTATCCGCCGGGAGAGGAGCAGCAGGCCGCCATGGATGACGAACGGGAGGAAGCCGTTCCCGCCACCGAGGCCCCGAGCGGGGCACCCCGGGAATCGCCCACCGGTGAGCGCGCCACCACCCATCGCCTCTCCATCGGCGGCATGACCTGCGCCAGCTGCGTGAAGAGCGTCCAGCAGGCGCTGGAGCGCACCCCCGGCGTGGTCTCGGCCACGGTCAACTTCGGCACCCACACCGCCCAGGTGCAGGGCAGCGCCGACGAGGAGGCCCTGATCGAGGCCGTGGAGGCGGTGGGCTATGGCGCCGAGCCGATCCACGACCTGCGCCAGGCCGAGGCGGCCCGCGCCGATCGCGATGCGCGGGAGTATCGTCGCCGCCTCAAGGGCAGCTTCTGGTCGCTGGCCCTGGCCATCCCGCTGATGGTCGGCATGTTCGTCTACCACCCCCATCCGGAAGGCGCGGGCCGGCTCTTCTGGCTGGTCGTCGGGGCGCTGACACTCGCCGTGATGGCCTTCCCCGGCCGCCACTTCTTCGTCAACGCCTGGAAGAACTTCCGCCACCACCAGGCCAACATGGACACCCTGATCGCCATGGGCACCGGCACCGCCTGGGCCTACTCCATGGCGGTGGTGGCCTTCGCTCCCTGGCTGCCCGAGATGGCCCGCGGCATCTACTTCGAGGCCTCGTCGATGATCATCGGCCTGGTGCTGCTGGGCAACGCCCTGGAGCTGCGCGCCCGGGGCCGCACCAGCGACGCCCTCAAGCGCCTGCTCGACCTGCAGAGCCGCACGGCCCGGGTGATCCGCGACGGCGAGGAGCGCGAGGTCGAGATCGACGAGGTGCGCGAGGGGGACCATATCCGCGTGCGTCCCGGCGAGCGCCTGCCGGTGGATGGCGAGGTGACCGAGGGGCAGAGCCATATCGACGAATCGATGCTTACCGGCGAACCCCTGCCGGTGACCAAGGGCGAGGGTGACGAGGTCAGCGCGGGGACCGTCAACGGCAAGGGCTCGCTGGTCTACCGTGCCACCCGGGTCGGCGCCGACACCCGCCTGGGCCGCATCACCGAGCAGGTGGCCAGCGCTCAGAACTCACGGCCGCCCATCGGGGCGCTGGCCGACAAGGTCTCGAGCATCTTCGTGCCCTCGGTGATGATCATCGCCGTGCTCACCGCGCTGGTCTGGTACAACCTCGGCCCCGAGCCACGGGTGCTGCACATGCTGGTGACCGCCACCACGGTGCTGATCATCGCCTGCCCCTGCGCCCTGGGCCTGGCCACGCCGATCTCCACCATGATCGGGGTGGGCAAGGCCGCCGAGCACGGCGTGCTGGTGAGAAGCGGCGACGCCCTGCAGACCGCCAGCAAGCTCACCACCCTGGTGGTGGACAAGACCGGCACCCTGACCGAGGGCAAGCCGAGCGTGACCGAAGCCGAGATCCTTGAAGGGGAAGAGCCCCAGGTGCTCGCGCTGGTGGCGGCCCTGGAGCGTGGCTCCGAGCACCCGCTGGCTGCAGCTTTGATGGCTCACGCCGAGGAGGCCGACGCCGAGCCCGCCGATATCCGGAATTTCGACAGCGTCACCGGCGGTGGCGTGAAGGCCGAGACCGCCGACGGCCGCGCGCTGTTGTTGGGCAACGCCCGCCTGCTGGAGGAGGCCGGCGTCGACCTGGCCAGCGGCAGGGAGAAGGCCGGCGAACTGGAGGAGAAGGCGCGCACCGTGGTCTACCTGGCCGTGGATGGCACACTTTCCGCGCTGTTCGGCATCAGCGACCCGCTGCGCCACGACACCGTTGCGGCGGTGAAGCGCCTGCAGGCCGACGGCCTCAAGGTGGTGATGCTGACCGGCGACAACCAGCACACCGCCTCCGCCATCGCCCGGGAGGTGGGCATCGACGACTTCCGCGCCGGTCTGCTGCCCGAGGACAAGCACGCCGAGATCGAGCGCCTGCAGGGCGAGGGTGAGGTGGTCGGCATGGTCGGCGACGGCATCAACGACGCCCCTGGGCTGGCCCGGGCCGACGTCGGCTTCGCCATCGGCCAGGGCACCGACGTGGCCATCGAGAGTGCCGGCATCACCCTGGTGCGCGGCTCGCTGCACGGCGTTGCCGCGGCCATCGAGATCAGCCGCGCCACGCTGACCAACATCAAGCAGAACCTGGTGGGCGCCTTCGGCTACAACACCCTGGGCATTCCCATCGCCGCGGGGGTGCTCTTCCCCATCACCGGCACCCTGCTGTCGCCGATGATCGCCGGGGCGGCGATGTCGCTCTCCTCGATCACCGTGGTGAGCAACGCCAACCGCCTGCGCCTGTTCCGCCCCTCCGGCGAGGCCGGGGGCAGCGATGAGGTCGACAACCAGCACAAGGAGGCCAAGCGATGAGCTGGATCATCAATCTGGCAGGACTCGCCCTGATCGGCCTGATCGCCTGGTGGTTCTGGGGCAAGCGCTGAGCCGGGTACCGGCTCAGCTCACCCCCATGTAGCGCCCGGGCTTGTGGTTCAGCGCGATGATCAGGTTGAGGGCCACCGCACCGAGCACCGAGAGGCCGACTCGGTCGACCGGCAGCAGCGCCAGGCCGACCAGCATGATGGCGCCGTCGATGGCCAGCTGCACATAGCCGGCGCGCAGCCCGAAGCGGTCCTGCAGGTATAGCACCAGGATATTCACCCCGCCGAGGCTGGCACGGTGGCGAAACAGGATCAGCATGCCGATGCCGATCAGGCAGCCGCCCATCAGCGCGCCGTAGAGCGGCGCCACGGCGGCGATGTCGATCCAGCGAACGGTGAGCTCCGAGAACAGCGACACCAGGCCGATGGCGGCGAAGGTACGCAGCGTGAACGACCACCCCATGCGCTTGATGGCCAGCCAGTAGAACGGCAGGTTGATCAGGAAGAACCAGGCGCCGAAGGGCCAGCCGCTGGCGTACTGCAGCAGGAAGGCCATGCCGGCTGTGCTGCCGGTGAGCAGCGTGGCCTGGGTGTAGAGGGTCACGCCCAGCGCCACGAACAGCGTGCCGACCAGCATCGCCATGGCGTCCTCCCGGAGGGAGTGGGGGTCCTTGAGCAGCTCCTGCGGGTCCATGCCTGACTCCTTATATGACTTCGGCGTGCTCGACCATCAGCTGCAGGTTCTCCCTGCCCCGCCAGCGGTTGCGGTTGAGCTTGTAGGCGCAGCGCAGCCGGTCACCCACCCCGAAGGCGGGCACCTCGCCCGGCGTCAGCGCCCGGAACCAGATCGCCCGGTGGATCACCGCGCCCAGCGAGAGCTCCAGCATCAGGTGGTTGCCATCGGCGCCCACCGGACGCAGCCGCTCGACGATGAACTCGCCCTGAAACAGCGGTGGATCGAACTCGCGCCCATAGGGACCCAGCGCCTGCAGCTCCTCGAGGGTCGCGAGGCTCAACTGCTCGGGGGCAAGGTCGCCATCGGTGAGGATCCGCGGATAGAGCTCCGCCCCACCTAGTTGCTCGGCCACCGCCTGGAGGAAGGCCGCCTTGAAGGCATCCAGCTGCTCGACGGGCACCCCGACGCCGGCCGCCCCGCGGTGGCCGCCGAAGCGTGGCAGCGCCTCGGGCGCCAGCTCGAAGGTGCGCTGCAGGGCGTCACGCAGGTGGAGCCCCTCGATGGAGCGCCCCGAGCCAGTCAGCATGCCCGGTGTCGCGGCGGGGGTCAGTACCAGCGCCGGGCGTCCGTAGGCCTGCACCAGCCGTGAGGCGACGATGCCCTGCACGCCGGCGTGGCCGCTCTCGAGATAGACCACGATGGCCGGCTCGTCGGCGGTCAACGCCGGCAGTGCCAGCGCCCGCGCCTCCTCGGCCATGTCGGCCTCGATCGCCTTGCGCGACTGGTTGTCCTGATCCAGCGTCTCCAGGTGCCGTGACGCCGTGGCGTCATCGGCTGCCAGCATGAAGTGCAGCGCCGCATAGGGGTCATCGAGCCGTGAGCGGGCGTTGATGCGCGGCCCCATCTGGAAGCCCAGGGTCTCGGCATCGAAGGGCACGCTGTCGGCACCCAGGCGCTGGGCCATGGCCCGCCAGCAGGCTGCCTCCATGCGATTGATCAGGGTCAGGCCGTGGGTCACCACCGCCCGGTTGGCGGGGCTGCCACCCAGCGAGACGCAGTCCGCCACCGTGCCCAGTGCCACGTAGGAGAGCCAGGGCGAGAGCTTGGGTGTCTCCCGACCCAACACGCCCCACTCGATCAGCACCGAGCGGGTCAGCGACATCGTAAGCCAGGCCACCATGCAGCCGGCGATGGTCGGGTCGGGGTAGTCGCAGTCATCGCGGGTGGGGTTGACCACCGCATGGGCGGATGGCGGCGGCCCCTCCACCGGCAGGGCGTGGTGGTCGCTGACCACCACCTCGATGCCCTCCGCGACCAGCCGCGCGATACGCGGCTCGTCGGAGCTGCCGCAGTCGGCGGTGATCACCAGGCTGGGCCGCGGCTTGAGGGACAGGGTGCGCTCCACCAGCGGCAGGCTGATGCCGTAGCCGTCGTGGATGCGGTGGCCGATCAGGCTGTGCAGCTTCGCCTCGGGCACGCCGAACAGCTCGTGCAGGGTGCGCCGGATGACCACATGGGAAGTGATACCGTCGACGTCATAGTCGGTGAGGATGCCGATATGCTCGCCATCGACCACCGCCTGGGCGATGCGCTCGGCGGCGCGACGCCCGTCGGCGAGCCGTTCCGGGTGGGCCAGATGACGCAGGCTGGGCGAGACCAGCGGGGCGAGCTCGCCCTGATAGCCCGCCAGGCGCCCGGCCAGCACCCGCGCCTGGAGCTCGGAGAGCCCCTCGCGCTGGGCGCGGGCATAGAGGGCGGCGTCCCGGGGCCGCGGCAGGATGCGCGGCCTCAGGCGCTGATTAAGATCGGTAGGGTCCGTCACTGCGTCCAAGCCGGGCTCCTCTGTTTCAAGTCTATGACCGCATGCAAGAGAGGGCCGCCGGAATAGCGAGGGGCGCCGGGGACAGGCCGAAGAGGGGGTCCTATGCCAGGGATGGCATCGGTAGCAATGGGATGGAGTCCTCCCCACCCTATATCGGCGTCGTTGCGCCACACTGGTGGGCGAGAACACCAACCAGCCTGAGGGTGAGGAGAACTCGTCATGAACATTACCCGTGTCGGCGTCG
>NZ_JAJSPA010000072.1:0-4894 GCF_021282295.1 Halomonas sp. G15
CTCCAGGGCGACCTTGGCCTTCAGCTCCGGTGAGTGGGTGTTACGTTTCTGTTTCGACATCTCTGGTCCCTTCGAAATCGGCCTCGGCATATCTTAAACCAGTGTCTTGATTTCAGGGTCCACTATAGTATTCTCCAGATACGCTGAATGGCTTAAACGGTATCCAACCATGTCGTACTCAACAGCTGCAGCCGTATATCGCGGATTAAGGCCTGTTTTCAACAAAATGGGCAGTCATCCGAAAATCAATAAGAACATCAGCCCACCAAGGAATGCATTCCCCAAATCCACTTCCTTACAAAAGGTAGACCCCGGGTATGATGAAAAAGAATTCAAACAAATCTTAAAATCCGTCATTCAAAGCTTGAGGGAGTCAAAGAAACGCCTAGAAATAGAGCATGAGCCACAGTACTTAGGTACAGAGCCGCCGCTAGATGGCGTGGCCACCCTTAATAAAAAAACAGGAAAGTATGTTCTTTGGGCCACACATGAGTATAGAATATGGTATTTCGAAAACAAAATGAAATGTCAAATTTTAACTAGGTACTCGGATGTCATACAAGTACCGAAAGGCCATCAGTTTTGGTATAGCATTACTCGCGACCACCCCCACCAAGAATACAAAACCGTTGAGGGATTTTATGAATACATCAAGGCCGGCCCTTGCTATCAGCCAAAATATTTGAACCAACCAAGCCCCGTAAAATACATAACGCCATGGAAAAAATGGGAATATGTTGTGTGGTACTGGGAAAACAAAATGGGTTCAAAGAGCTATACTGAAAAAGAATTAAAAGACAATTTCCGAGAATTTAGAACCGCAATGAGAGAGCACTGGACAGGGGCATATAGCGTTATGGCCAAACTGAATACGTGCCACTGGATATCATCTTACGACCTAGCCCCTTACTATTTACTTCTTATTATTCGCACAGGGCTCAACCCTGCAACTGTGCAAAACCTTGATATAGACTGCATACAGCCTGACCCAGTTGACCCAACGCTTAACTATATTAATTGTACAAAATATAGAGCACACAAAAAGGGCAGCACCATACCTGAAGAAAGAAAGAATAACGACACTTGGGCCGTTTCAATTATAGAAAGAGTTATCAACATCACATCGAGAATTCGTCCAAAAGGAATGAAGGAACTTTGGATTAGCAATGCAAACAATCATAAGATTCCTAAACCTTTCTCAGCTGGATATTTCCAGGCAGGTGTAAGACGCATTTTTGATAAACACCCTGTCTTTTCCTCAGAGTCTGGAGAGAAAGTAAAAGTTCATGCTAAAAACATAAGGCCAACAATTGCTTGGAATGAATATTTAAGAACCGAGGACCTTCAGTATCTCCAAACTCTTCTTGGTCACACTAAAACATCTACAACATCGGAATACTTGAGACGTTTAAATGACCCTCTGTTCCGGGCCCGCAGGGCAATTCATAGCGAGGCGATGCTGCTAGGGCTTACAGGAGAAGATGAGCTTGCAAAGCAACACTTGGTCAAAAATGATTCAATAGTTATCGCAAAAGATGAGGCTAATGGGATATTTGATGGCCTGCTTAATCACTGCAAAGATCCAGCTAGCTCTCCTATTCCAGGTCAGCGTAGAGGGGAGCTCTGCACTGCATCAACCGACATGTGCCTCGGCTGCCAAAACTTGGTAATAACTCCTGAAGACATAAAAAAACATTTTTGTTATATTAACTTTCACGATCACTTGCTGGCAACTGGTGAAATATCCGAGCAAGAATTTGACAAAGCAGTTTCTGGAAAAAAACACTTCTGGAACGAATATATTTTGCAAAAATATCCTGAATATTTTGTGAGAGAATTAAAAGCAGAAGCTGAGGCATCACCAATACCCATTTGGGATCCAAAGCTTTATGAGGATAATAAATAATGAAGTATGAAGAAGTTCTAGAACTGATAGAGCCAACAACCTATCAGATCACATCCCTTCAAAGCAAACATGCCTTGGTTAAATTTGTTGATATAAAAAAACTCAGCAACGGTGAAAAACGCCGCCTTCAAGTCTCGGTTAATTCTTTATATGAAGATAACCAATGGAGCTTTCACTCAGAGTTTCCTGACAACAATGACAGCGAGGCAACTCTTAGCTTTGAAATCAAGCTCAGCGATGGAACTTTGTTAACTGAAAACAGCAACGAAATCTATCTCGAACAACTTAAAGATTTCTACTATACGATGTTAACTGACCCTGTTAGCTCGAGACCGAAATTCTCGACCTACAAGAGGGCTATAAATAGAGGAATTAAGTTTTTAGTTTGTTATATGAAGCAGGCTAGAATAAGGACCTTTTCTGACATTGATAAACATGATGCCGAAAATTATTTAGCGTATGTCGCCACCACCAGAATAAAAAGCAAAGAGCAAGAACCTATTACTAACAGAACTCTAGCAAGTAGAGTAGAAGGAGTTGATTGGCTTTTTGAACAAGAGCCAAAAATGAAAAATGGACTTACGTTTAATATGTTTGAGGAGTATGGCGGCCGTATCAAATGGTCGCGAATAGCGGCAGAAAAAGTATTAGGCCGCACAGAATCACGAACTATAGAAATGCCGGACGAGGTTGCTAAGAAAGCAATTGAGTGCGCAATATCTGATTTAAAAATTGCTGACTGCCTTTTCGATATATATAAAATTGATAAAAAATACAAAAATAAAGAACTTGGCTATCAAGACTGGGTGTGCTTTAGAGAGGAAGCATATCGAAATCATGGATATTGGAGTGGCCGCATAGAACGGCAAAAAAGGGGTACACTTGAGTGCCAGCTATCCGCTGCCTGCTATGTGATAATAGCACTTTTAACGGGCATGCGACTCCATGAGATCTTAAATATACAATATGGCAATGCTAATAACTGGTGTTCCGAACAATTAGAGATAGACGGCTCACTTTTGAATCTTTATTTCGTAAAAAGCAAAACCACTAAACTTGAGGCAAAGCCAACAAGATACCAATGGCAAACAGTTCCTATTGTAAAAACCGCTTTAGAGGCACTTGAAAAGGCTCACGAACGATATCATGATGATGGTAATCCTTGGCTCTTCCCTGGCGTAAAATCAACTGCGAGATTGGGAAAAGGCTCTGTCGGACACAGGCTTAAAATTTTTTCGGCCAGACATGACATCAAGTTCAAAGGTGAACTTTGGAGTTTAGCATCTCATCAATTTAGAAAAAAATTCGCTAGGATTATGGTTAGGCAAGGCCTGGGGCTTAAAGCACTGCAGGATCAGCTCAAGCATTTTGACATTGAGATGACAAAACTATACGGCGACCCTAACCTTTATGCTGAATTACAAGCTGAGAAATTCATACTTTCAGAGGAGTTAATGGAGGAATTTGTCGGCTCACAAGTCCCAATTATCGGCGGTGGTGCAGATGAAATCAATCAACTCCGAAAAGAGTTTTTAGGTATGGCAAAAAAGGATAGATTGAAATTCCTTAAGTCCCTTCCCTCTCAAGGACTGGTTGAGCAAACTGATGATGGACTTTGCTTCTATAGAGCAAAAAAAGCGTTATGCGGAGGTGATAAGTCTAATTGCAGACCGGCTGATTGCAATAATTCCTTCATGGTGTCCACCGGGAAGAAGAAAACGCTCATTTATCGCAAAATGGAAAACGACAGACTTATTAAATATTTCAAAGGGAAACCATTTAAGGTCGCATATTTAAAAGAAAGAAATAAGGAAATTGATAAATTGCTCAATCAACTCAAATTAGTAGAGGTGGCTCAATGAATAAAATTTCTAGAGGCAGCCATCAAGGGTTGCTAAAAAACCGAGAAGAGACAAAAGAACGGAATACAGAAGCATTGTGGAATCAAGTTCAGCGATTGAGGAAAGAAAAGCCAGACACTCTTTGGTCATTCAAGGAGGTCTGGCAAGGCGCGGGCCTAAAAAGCAATGTGGCACTCGACAGCCCATGGAATGCGAGCATTAAAGAAGCCATCTCTGAACATAACAGACTGTTGAGGGAGAAGGCTGAAAGTGGTTCAGTCGGCCAAGCGCAGAGAAAGACCTTGCGAATCACTAATAAAGAGTTGAGAATCCAGATGCAGCAGATAAAAAAAGAGTACGAAAAGGCACTTTCTAAAATGGCCGTGTGGGAGGCGGAAGCTGATTTTTATCAACGCGAAAATGAGCGTTTGCAAAGAAAGATAGAGCGTTTGTTGTCGGCTGACTGATGTACTCTATGCCAAGCTGCCGCTAACGCTGCAGTGACCGCCTCATTCACGAGGGTGCTGATTGAGCGGTCTAAAGGTGCTGGCTGGTGGCATCGCTTATCAGGATCGGCCTCTTCAGCGCGGGTGGCCGTTGAATAATGCCCGAGCACGGCTTTCTTCCCGCTTTCTTATAGCTCTTGGGAATCAATTGCGGCCGTCCTAGCAGCCATGATCGCCGACCGCTGCTCCGGTCGCTCGCTTTCTGATGCTGTGGTGGTCTCGCAGGAGCGTCAGCTCAGTGCGGTCAGCTTCGGCAGACCCTTCAGCAGCGTCGGCTACCACTTGTCGGCGGTGGCACCCAGTGAACGGTGATTCGCCGAGCGTGCAGCCTCAGCGTGGCGGCGACCTTCAGCACCTGCTCGCGCATCCGGCTGAGGCTCCAGCCTTGCCGGGTCTGCGGCTCCAGCAGGCAGCGCAGGCCATGCAGGACCTGGTAGGCGTAGAGGCTGAGCAGCAGGCTCACCTCGTTGCGTGCCATCGCGGCCTGAACGGTGGAGACGCCGCGATCGGTCGACCCCCAGTGTCAGGATGACTGTCGTGCCCTCTGATACCCTGTTCCTATAAATCGATCAGGGGGCGAAAGGAGACACTCATGCCTCGTTACTCAGAGGAGCGCCGGCAAGCCGTGGTCACCAAGCTGC
>NZ_JAJSPA010000073.1:0-4226 GCF_021282295.1 Halomonas sp. G15
CGAGTTCTCCTCACCCTCAGGCTGGTTGGTGTTCCCGCCCACCAGTGTGGCGCAATGACGCCGATATAGGGTGGGGAGGACTCCATCCCATTGCTACCGACGCCATCCCTGGCGTAGGACCTCCTCTACGGCTTGTCACCAGCGCCCCTTGGTTTCTGCAACTGCGATTGCTCTGTGGCCTGACTCAGGCCGGCTGACGCCCCAGGCTGATGCGCTCGTGGCCGGCGAGGTCGCGGCGGCTGGCCACCTCGGCGTAGCCCGCCTCCACCAGTGCCTCACGCACCGCCTCGGCCTGGCGAAAGCCGTGCTCCAGCAGCAGCCAGCCGCCGGGCAGCAGGTGCTCGCGTGCCGCCGCCGCCAGGTGGCGCAGGTCGGCCAGGCCCTCGCCACCGGCCACCAGCGCCGAGCGCGGCTCGAAGCGCACGTCGCCCTCGGCCAGGTGCGGGTCGTCCGCGGCGATATAGGGGGGGTTGGAGACCACCAGGTCGAAGCGGGCATCCTCGCCCTGCCCGGCCAGGGCGGCGAACCAGTCGCTCTCGTCGAACACGACGTTGGCCAGGTCGTGCCGCGCGGCATTTTGTCGCGCCAGGGACACCGCCTCGGGGCGGATATCCAGGCCCAGCACGCACCAGCCGGGGCGTTCGCTGGCAAACGCCAGGGCGATGGCGCCGCTGCCGGTGCCCAGGTCGAGCAGCCGCCCGCCAGGCGTCGTGGCCAGGGCCAGCGCCGCCTCGACCAGGGTCTCGGTATCGGGGCGCGGAATCAGGGTGCTTGGGTCGGTGGCCAGGGTAAGCCCCCAGAACTCGCGCTCGCCGGTGAGGTAGGCTACCGGCTCACCCGTCATGCGGCGCGCCAGCAGCGCCCGAAAGCGCTCTGTCGCCTCGCCGTCGGCGTCGCGGTCGCCCCAGGTGTAGAGCCAGGTGCGCTCGACACCCAGCACATGGCAGAGCAGTACCTCGGCATCGAGGCGGGCCGACGGCGAGCCCGCCGCAAGCAGACTCGCCGCGGCCTCCGCCAGCAGGGCGTCCAGGGTCACTCTCCCGCCCGTCACCTCAGGCCTCCTGCTGCAGGGCGGCGAGCTGTTCGGCCTGATACTCGTGGATCAGCGGCTCGATCACCTCATCGAGGTGTTCGCCGCCAATCACTTCGGCGAGCTTGTAGAGGGTGAGGTTGATGCGGTGGTCGGTGACCCGCCCCTGGGGAAAGTTGTAGGTGCGGATGCGCTCGCTGCGATCCCCGGAGCCCACCAGGGAGCGCCGGGTATCGGCCTGCTGCTGGCGCTGGCTGTCCACGGCATGCTGCTTGAGCCGGGCGGCGAGCAGTGACATCGCCTTGGCGCGGTTCTTGTGCTGGCTGCGCTCCTCCTGGCACTCCACCACCACGCCACTGGGCAGGTGGGTGATGCGGATGGCGGAGTCGGTGGTGTTGACGTGCTGGCCGCCGGCGCCGCTGGAGCGGAAGGTGTCCACGCGCAGGTCGCCCGGGTCGAGGTCGATGTCGCCCACCGCCTCCACCTCGGGCATCACCGCCACGGTGCAGGCGGAGGTGTGGATGCGCCCCTGGGACTCGGTGGCCGGCACGCGCTGCACGCGGTGGGCGCCGGATTCGAACTTGAGCCGGGCGTAGGCCCCCTCGCCCTTGATGCGCGCGATGATCTCCTTGTAGCCGCCCTGCTCGCCGTGGCTGGCGCTGATCACCTCCACCTTCCAGCCGTGCTTCTCGGCGTAGCGGGAGTACATGCGGAACAGGTCGCCGGCGAACAGCGCCGCCTCGTCGCCACCGGTACCGGCGCGCACCTCGAGGAAGACGCCACGGCCATCGTCGGGGTCTTTCGGCACCAGCAGGCGCTTGAGGGTCACCTCCAGGGCGTCACGCTTCTCGCGACTCTCGGCCAGCTCGAGCTCGGCCAGCTCGCGCATCTCGGGGTCACTGTCGGAGGCGAGCTGTGCGGCGTCCTCGATATCGTCCTCCACGGCGCGATATTCCCGCCACGCCTCCACCAGGGACTCGAGCTCGGCATATTCACGGGAGTAGTCGCGGAAGCGGGCCTGGTCGCCGATCACCTCGGGCTCCGCCAGCAGGGCGGCGAGCTCCTCGAAGCGCTCGCCGAAGGCGTCGAGACGCGCACGCAGGGAAGCTTTCATGAATCGGTCCTATCGGGTCTTGTCGGGGGTCGCCTCGAGCAGCAGCACGCTGGCCGCCTCGAGCAGGTCGTGGCGTTCTGCGGAGGCGGCCTCGCGCAGCGCCACGGTGGGGCCGTGCAGCAGCCGGTTGGTGAGCTGGTGGGCCAGGCGCCGCACCACGGCCTCGGGATCCTCGCCGCGACCGAGCCGCGCCAGGGCCTGCTCCAGGGAGTGGTCGCGCTGCGCCTCGCCACGGGAGCGGTAGTCATGGATCAGCTCGCCGCCGCTGCGGATGCGACGGTCATGCAGCCAGGCACCCACGCCGTGCTCGATCAGCGACTCCGCCTGGTCGGCGGCCACCTGGCGGTGGCGGCGGTTCTCCGCGATCACCTCCTGAAGGTCATCCACCGTATACAGGAAGATGTCGGCCAGCTGGCCCACCTCGGGCTCGATGTCCCGGGGCACGGCGATATCGACCATGAAGATCGGCCGGTGACGGCGCTTCTTCAGCGCCCGCTCCACCATGCCCTTGCCGAGGATCGGCAGCGGAGCCGCGGTGGAGGAGATGACGATATCGGCATCGGCCAGGGCGTCGGGGATGGCATCCAGGGTGATCGCCCGGCCACCCAGCGGCGCGGCCAGAAGCTCGCCGCGCTCGCGGGTGCGGTTGGCCACGGTAAGCTGGCTGACGCCCGCCTCCACCAGATGGCGGGCCACCAGCTCGATGGTCTCGCCGGCACCGATCAGCAGCGCCCTGGCGCGGCCGAAGTCATCGAAGATGCGGCTGGCCAGGCTCACCGCCGCATAGGCCACCGACACCGGGTTGCGACCGATGCCGGTCTCGGTGCGCACCTGCTTGGCCACGGCGAAGGTGTGCTGGAACAGGCACTCCAGCTCCTTGCCCAGGCCACGCCCCAGACGACTGGCCTGGTAGGCATCCTTGAGCTGGCCGAGGATCTGCGGCTCGCCCAGCACCATGGAGTCCAGCCCCACCGCCACCCGCATCAGGTGGCGGGCGGCGTCGTTGTCCAGGTAATGATAGGCGCACTTCGAGAGGTCATCGACCGGCAGGCCGTGGAAGCGGCCCAGCCAGTCCAGGATGGCCACCTCCCCTTCGGGCTCGGTCACGCAGTAGAGCTCGGTGCGATTGCAGGTGGAGAGGACGGCCGCCTCCTTTACCTCGGGCAGGCCACGCAGTTCGCCCAGCGCGGCATCCAGCTCGGCGGGGTCGAAGGCCACCTGCTCGCGCACCTCCACGGTGGCGGTTCGGTGATTGATTCCAAGGGCAAGCAGCGTCATGCGTCGGGCATCTTGAACGTGGGGTGTGCGGCCATTACGGCCTCGCGATCGAGGCGCGAGGATTCTATCACAGCCGAAAGGCGAAGGGCGCACCCCACCGCTTGCCTTTGCCCACGCCGGCCGAGCCGTTATGCTGAGTCCACCGCACCGCAAGCGAGACCCCCATGGCCCGCGCTCCGCTTTCCCTGTTACCCCTGCCTCTGGCGATGCCGGCACTGGCCCTGTTGTTGGCCGGCTGCCAGGCGTGGCCGCTCGCCGACGACGATGCCTCGCTGATGGAGGACCCGCTGGCCGGTGCCCCGCCCATCGAGCGCGGCCTCGACGCCGAAGGCCTGGCCGGGCTGATCACCGCGGAGCTGGCCGGCCAGCGCGGTGATTACCGACGTGCGGCCGAGGGCTATCTTACCGCAAGCCAACGCTACCGCAGCGCCGGCCTGGCGGAGCGGGCGGCACTTGCTGCCAGCTTCGGCAACGAACCCGAGCTGCTCGACCGAGCCGCCCGGGAGTGGCAGGGGCTGGCTCCCGGCAGCCCCGCGCCGGCCCGGCTGCTGGCCGGCCTCGCCGTGCAGCGCGGCGACTGGGACGAAGCGCTGCGCCAGCGGCTGGCACTGGTTCGGGAGGGCGGCGACAGCGAGATCTCGCCGCTGGTCGAATCCGCCCTGGCCGCCAACGCCGACCCTGCCCCGCTACTGTCCAGGCTGCGCGACTACCTGGCCACGGCACCCGAGGATGCCCGCCGCCATGACGCCGAGCTCGCCACCGCAATGCTCGAGGTGGCCGTCGGCGAAACCGACGCCGCCGAAC
>NZ_JAJSPA010000074.1:0-4049 GCF_021282295.1 Halomonas sp. G15
GCCGGCCTGCCGCGCCGACAGGCCACCGGCACCGCCGCCCAGGGCGCCGGTCACCGCCACCAGGTCGCCGGGGCGGCCGCCGCTGCGGGTGATGGCCGCCTCGGGTGCCACCTCGCCCATCACGGTGACGCCGATGGCCAGTTCACCGCGGGTGATATCGCCGCCAGCCAGGCGGGTGCCGGTCGCCTCGCAGAGCGACAGGAAGCCGCGGGAGAAGCCATCCAGCCAGGCGTCCCCGCTCTCTTCCAGCGACAGCGACATGAAGCACCAGCGAGCCCTGGCACCCATGGCGGCAAGGTCGGAGAGGCTGACCGCCAGGGCCCGATGGCCCACCGCCTCGGGCGGTGCATCGGGGGGAAAGTGCACCCCGCACACGGAGGTATCGACGCTCACCGCCAGCCGGCGCCCGGGGGTGGGGGCCAGCAGCGCACAGTCGTCGCCCACGCCCAGCACCACGCCGGACTCGGGGTCGGGGGCGGCGGGAGTGAAGTAGCGCGCGATGAGGTCGAATTCGCTGTGCATCCGGTCACCCTTCAGCGGCGGCGGGCGGCCACCTCGGCGCCACGCAGGCGCCCGGCAAGCTTGTCGAGGATGCCGTTGACGTACTTGTGGCCATCGGTGGCCCCGAACGACTTGGCCAGTTCGACGCCCTCGTTGATCGCCACCCGGTACGGCACCTCCAGGCGCCGCGAGAGTTCATAGGCACCCAGGCGCAGGATGGCCAGCTCGATGGCGTCGAGCTCCTCGAGCTTACGGTCGAGCAGCGGCGCGATGGAGGCGTCGAGGTCGGCGCGGAAGCGTGCCACGTTGTGCACCAGTTCGTGGAACAGCGCCAGGTCGGCGATCTCCATGACCTTGTGCCAGTTCTCGTGGTCCTCGAGGTCATCGTCAGCCAGCTGGCTGCGGAACTCCACCTCCACCGCACTCATCGACTTGCCGGTCATCTGCCACTGATAGAGACACTGCACCGCCAGTTCACGGGCGGCACGCCGCCCCTGCTGCGCCTTCGAGGGTGTGCGCTCGCGGCTCATGCCTCCTCCTCGGCGCCACCGCCCAGCTGGCGCATCAGCGAGACCATCTCCATGGCCGCCATGGCCGCCTCGGCGCCCTTGTTGCCGGCCTTGGTGCCGGAACGCTCGATGGCCTGCTCGATGGAGTTGACGGTCAGCACGCCGTTGGCGATGGGGGTCTCGAACTCCAGCTGCAGGTTGCCCAGCGCCGCGTTGCAGCCGCCGGCCACGTACTCGAAATGCGGGGTGCCACCGCGGATCACCGCGCCCAGGGCGATGACCGCCTCGGGGCGTGCCACCTTGAGCACCTGCTTGACCGCCAGCGGCAGCTCCCAGGCGCCGGGCACGTGGACGATGTCGATGTTCTCGGCATCCACACCATGGCGCACCAGGATGTCCACGGCTCCCTCGACGAGGCTATCCACCACATGGTGGTTGAAGCGCCCCACCACGATCACATAGCGGCCGTCGACATCGACGAAGCTGCCTTCCAGTTGAGAAATGGGTTCCATGTCGGTTTCCTGCTGAGACTCTCGGGCGCAGCCGAGCCGCGCCTGGTGTTGAACAAGAGTGTTGAATATAGAGTGTCGAAGAGGCGCCGGCTCACTCGCCGACGGTATCGTCACCGCCAGACGTGACATCCTCGGGCCCCAGACGCTCCACCACCTCCAGATCGAAGCCGGAGATCGCCGAGAACTTCCAGGGCGAGCTGAGCAGGCGCATCTGGCCCACGCCCAGGTGGCGCAGGATCTGCGAGCCGGTGCCGATGGTCAGGTAGTTGCCGGCGCCATCGGAATCGCTGGTGCGCGGGGCACGGCGACGCTCGAGGAAGATATCGAGCTGGTCGCGCAGGTCGAGACGCGGTCGGCCATGGTCGAGCAGCACGAAGACGCCGCGCTCGCTGCGCGCCACCTCGGCGATGGCCTGGTGGGAGGTCCAGTGACCGCCCTCGCCCTTCTGCAGGCAGAGCAGGTCGCGCATGGTGTCGGCCAGGTGCACGCGAACCGTGGTCGGCGTCTCGGGGCTCGGCCGCCCCTTGACCAGCGCCAGGTGATGGGCGCCCTGGATGCTGTCGCGGAAGACGTGCAGGGCGAGCTCACCATGGGCGGTATTGACCGTGGTCGACTCCTCGTGATCCACGGTCTGCTCGTTGTGGATACGGTAGTGGATCAGGTCGGCGATGGTGCCCATCTTCAGGCCATGCTCCTCGGCGAAGCGCTCGAGCTCGGGGCGGCGAGCCATGGTGCCGTCGTCGTTCATGATCTCGCAGATCACGCCGCTGGGGTCGAGGCCGGCCAGGGAGGCGAGGTCGCAGGCGGCTTCGGTATGGCCGGCACGGCGCAGCACACCACCAGGCTCGGCCATCAGCGGAAAGATATGACCAGGCTGGACGATATCCTCGGGGCGGGCATCGCGGGCCACGGCGGCCTGTACGGTGCGCGCGCGGTCGGCGGCGGATATGCCGGTGGTAACGCCCTCGGTGGCCTCGATGGAGAGGGTGAACTTGGTGCCGAAGCCGGAGCCATTGTCGTTGACCATCAGCGGCAGCTTGAGTCGCTCACAGCGGCTGCGGGTCATCGGCAGGCAGATCAGACCGCGGGCATGGCGGGCCATGAAGTTGATGTGCTCGGCCTGCACCTTCTCGGCGGCCATGATGATGTCGCCTTCGTTCTCGCGATCCTCATCGTCCATCAGGATCACCATCTTGCCCTGACGGATGTCCTCGATCAGGTCTTCGATAGGGGCCAGGCCCCCGGCAGTGGCGTGCACCATGAGATCTCCAGAAATTCTGCGTGGCAGGCGTCGGCAGGCGGCGACAATCATGTCGTCCACAGGCGTCGCCTCGCCTCGAAACGGCGTCAGGGTACCGTGGTCGGTCGCTGCGCGCCAGTAAAGCCGCGCCAGGCCAAGTCGCTCGAGGCTGCTCCGGCGAAAGGCCTTTCGCTTGATATCGCTATCGCGCCTGGCTGTGCCGCCGCGGCCGGGCGGTAATGCGCCAGTCCTGCCCCACGGCGCGGATATCGAGGATCTCCAGGCCGCGCTGGTGGGCCATGGTCTCGATGCCGGCGAGCTGGAACAGCGGACGGGCGTCACCGCCGAGCAGGGTGGGCGCCACGAACAGCTGCATCTCGTCCACCAGGCCGGCATCGAGCATGGCGCCGGCCAGGGTCGCGCCGGTCTCCAGCAGCACCTCGTTGGCCTGCTCGACCTCGGCCAGGTGGCGAAGCACGGCATCCAGGTCGACCCGACCGTCATCGCCGGCGGGCAGGGTGAGCACTTCGGCCCCGGCACGGGTGAGCCGTTCGATGCGCTCCTCCTCGACGCCCTCCACCGCCACCACCAGGGTGCGCCCCGGTTCGGTGAGGCAGGCCGCCGCCTCGGGCAGGCGCAGGCGGCTGTCGACGATCACCCGCAGTGGCTGACGAGTTGCGATGGACTCGGCATCATCGAGACCGAGCTGGTCGGCGCGCACGGTGAGTCGCGAGTTGTCGAAGATCACCGACTCCACTCCGGTGAGCACGGCGCTTGCGCGGGCGCGCAGGCGCTGCACCTGGCGCCGCGCCTGGGGGCCGGTGATCCACTGTGACTCGCCGGACTGCATGGCGGTGCGGCCGTCGAGGCTCATGGCCATCTTCAGGCGCACGAAGGGGCGGCCGTGGTCCATGCGGCGCACGAAGCCGGCGTTGAGCGCCCGGGCCTCGTCCTCGGCGATGCCCACCGTCACCTCGATGCCGGCCTCGCGCAGCATCGCAATGCCGCGGCCGGCCACCGCCGGGTTAGGGTCCTCCATGGCCACTACCACACGGGCCACGCCGGCCTCGATCAGCGCCACCGCGCAGGGCCCGGTGCGGCCGTGATGGGAGCAGGGCTCCAGGGTGACGTAGGCGGTGGCGCCGCGGGCCGCATCGCCCGCGGCGTTAAGGGCGTGCACCTCGGCATGGGGCTCGCCGGCGCGGGCATGGTAGCCCTCCCCTACCAGCCGCCCATCCTTGACCAGCACGCAGCCGACGCGGGGGTTGGGATGCGTGGTATAGAGGC
>NZ_JAJSPA010000075.1:0-3878 GCF_021282295.1 Halomonas sp. G15
GGGGCACGTCTTCCTGGGCTTTCGATGGCTCGGGTCGCGTCAAGCGGGACAAGGCACAGCACGAACTGGCTACCTTTCCGAACGGCAAGCAGTACAACGCCGACCTCAACGCCAGCTACAACATCGGCGCCCGCTATTGGGCTTGGAAACACAAGCTGACCCGCCGCAAGGACGGGCAGTTGTCAGCGGGCCGAAGCTCCCCTGGCAAACCGAGAACACCGGTCACGCTCTCAACGCTCTGGCGGCGAGAGCTTGAAGCCCCGCATCGATGCGTCGCATGATGCGTGGGAGTGTTCACCTTGACCCGCACCCGGTGGCGCGCGTCGTCCACCAGGGTGTGCCACTCCCGGTAAGGCAACGCCACCAGCCGCCCCGCCACCTCGGCCAGGAAGCGCTCGATCAACGCCCGGTCGCGGGTGAAGCCGATCTTCAGCGCATCCTCGATCACCAGCGGCAGCAACCGCGCCGAGGGCACCGAGCAGATTATCGGCCCGCGATAGCCCGCCGCCAGCAGATAGGGCAGCCGGCCGATATGGTCGATATGCACGTGGGTCACCACCAGCGCCATCACGTCCCCCACGGGGGAGCGCACCTGGAGCTGCTCGAAGCTGTCGACGTGGTCGGCGTCCTGGCCCTGAAAGAGCCCGCAGTCCACCAGCAACGCACGGTCGTCACTGATCTGCAGGCGATGGCAGCTGCCGGTCACCCCGCTGGCGCCGCCATGGTGTTCAAGATAGGGGTAGTGGGGCATTGCGCTGGCCTCCAGAAAACCGGGGACAGACCCCGTTTAATCCCACGGATTCACCAGCGCTACCCCGGTCGCTTCAAAATCAGCGATATTGCGGGTCACCACGGTCATGCCGTGGACGATGGCAGTGGCGGCAATGATGGCGTCGCGCTCGGCGCGCGGATCGGGAACATGTAGCCGGGCACAGCAGAGCGCCACGCTGGTATCCACGGGCAAGGTACGCTCGGCAAACTCAGGCAACACATGTGAATCCAGCCAGGTGCGAAGCAAGGCGCCTTGCGTGGCATCCCTGCGCTCCACTCGCAATACGCCGATTTCCAGCTCCATGATCGTCAGGGCGGAGACGTAGAAGTAGGCCGCATCCTGCCCGGATATCCAAGCCACCACCTGCTCATCCGCCCTGCCACTGCCCGCCTTGCGCAGTTCCGAGATGACGTTCGTGTCGAGCAGGTACATCAGGACAGGTCCGCAGGACGGCTTTCGATCTTCACCCGCGGCGGGTCGAACGGGATATCCGCCAGCCCAGGCATGGCAAGCGCCTCGACCAGGCTACGTTTCTTTCCGATCAACCGCTGGTAGTCCTCGATGCTCAATAACACGTGAGCCGGCGTGCCACGGTCAGTAATGAACACCGGCCCATGCCGTGCCGCCTTCTTGGCACGGCCGATGTCCTGGTTCAGCTCACGGCTGGAAAGCGTGGTGATCGTCATGACGTTTCTCCTGGCTCATCGCCCACTACACAATGTAGGTACATTACTACATAGCTGCAAGGGAAACCGGGGACAGACCCCGATTAGCGAATCACCTACAGCTACCGTCGACTCTCACTGACGGCCATCGCCCCCTACATGGTCGACGCTGACAGCAACCGCCGCCGTCACAAGCAACGCCATGACCCGTCGCGCCCGTCTGCTGCTTCCCGGCACCCCGCTGCATCTGATCCAGCGAGGCCACAACCGCAGCGTCTGCTTCGCCGACCCCGAAGACTGCCTGGCCTACCTGCAGCTGCTCGAGGAGGTCAGCCACGACAACGGCATCGCCATCCACGCCTACGTGCTGATGACCAACCACGTCCATCTACTGGCCACGCCACGGGGCGACCCGCAAGCCATCAGCGAAATGGGGGGCTGTCCCCGATTAGGTACCGTACCGAGATTACCGACCATGTGTAAACTGTAGTTGACACCCATAAACATGCCAACTACAGTTGACATATGATCGAGCTCATAAAGACCGATGTCTTTGATCAATGGCTACGGAGCCTCCGTGATACGCGAGCACGTGCCAAGATTGCCGCCCGCCTCAGGCGGCTCAGTCTGGGCAACCCTGGCGACGTAAAGCCAGTAGGCGAAGGCATATCGGAATTGCGTATTCCTCTCGGCCCGGGCTACCGCGTCTACTACCTGGCCAGAGGCCCAGTGGTCGTGGTGTTACTCTGTGGGGGCGACAAAAGCACCCAGCCACGTGACATCGAACAGGCCAAAATCATTGCCGCGCAATGGAAGGAGTGATCCCATGGGGACTCAACACGTGACATTCACCCACTACGACACTGCCGAGTACCTCCAGACCGAGGAAGAAATCGCCGCCTATCTGGAAGCGGTGATGGAAGAGAACGACCCTGCTCTTCTCGCCGCCGCGCTGGGCGATATCGCCCGCGCCCGCAACATGAGCCAGTTGGCCAAGCAAGTCGGCATGAGCCGGGAAGGGCTTTACAAGGCGCTCTCCGGGGAAGGCAACCCCGCTTTCTCTACCATCAGCAAGGTCGCTAATGCCCTGGGGCTGCGACTGGCCATCGAACCACTCTCTCGGCCACATACCCCAAGCTGATTTGGGCAGCGTGCGAAGAGGGAAAAGGGAAATGGGGGTCTGTCCCCGATTAGGCAGGATGAGGTGCCCTGGCGCCCTTCAGCAGGCCCTCGGTGCTTAGATCCTCATCAAGGTCGGGCCAATGGATGCCGTAACCACCGCCAGCAAGCTCCCAGTTGTTACGCTGCGCTTGAGTCGCCGAACAGAGCCGCGGGAACCAGGCCAGTGGAACGGAGATCGCTCTACCATCCATCAGTTCCACGGTGAGGCGATCATCATCGATTTGCACGCTCATGACTCGCAGGTCGTTGTCAGATACCAAAGAATGCATGCCATGCCTCCCGCAATTCTTGCTCACGCTCACGGACCATCCGCTGTATCCGACCGAGCTCCTTGGCGGAAAATCCAATATTACGCGCAACCACCGCATCATGCAGCCATACCTTGGCCGTCGCACTGCCGTGGTCGACATGTACATGGGGCGGTTCATCGGGCTCATGGCTGTAGAAATAGAACCTGTAGCCATCACAGCGCAGGACGGTTGGCATCACCACTCCCCAGAAAAGCCCAAGCTACTCAAGCATAGCGGATCCTTCATACGCCAAAGGACTTCATGGTGAGAAATAGGGTCTGTCCCCCGATTAATAGCCAAGCGGCCAAGCTAGAACGGCAACAGGCCGCCGATCATGGATCGGCGGCCTGTTGAATTCTTACTGCTCTATCAGCCCGCGGCGCGGGCCGCAGACTTACGCCTGGGCGGCAGTCTTGGCCTTGGCAGCCGGAGCGGCTTCTTTGGCGGCCTTGCTGGTGGCGCTGGCGGCAGACTCGGTCACCTGCTTGGCGGATTCCTGAGCCTGCTTGACGCTGCCTTCGGTCAGCTTCTGGCTCTCCTGCACGAACTCCTGCTGCAGGGCCACGACCTTCTCGGCATCGCCCTTCAGGCGCTCGGTCAGCTCCTTGGCGACCTGCTGCTGGCCTTCCAGGTAGCTCTTCAGGCCTTCGGCGTCCTTGACCTGCACCAGGTTGCGCAGCTGCGCCAAGCTGGTGTCGGTGTAGGCCTTGGTGGCTTCAAGCTGGGCGTTGACCAGCTTCTCGGTGTAGTCGACCGAGAGGGCGGCGAAGGCGCGGGCCGGGGCGAAGAACAGCGAGTCGATCTGGGCGGTATCGAACTGCTTGGCGTCGAATGCGAATGCGTTAGTCATATCGAGATACTCCGGTTCTGGCTGATGGGAACGGGATCTCAGGATGAAGGCCCGCTCTGCGGCAATGCACAATAACACCCTCCATGATGCAGTGCAACATCGCTGGCGGGGTTTGAGCG
>NZ_JAJSPA010000076.1:0-2794 GCF_021282295.1 Halomonas sp. G15
CGCCTGGAGTGGTCCGATGAGCAGGGCCGCCTTGTCGGCGAGCAGGTGCGCGGCCTGGGGGCGGTGGTGCTCGAACGCCGCCCGCTCCAGCGGTTGCCTGCCGAGGCGGTGCGCGAGGCCCTGCTCGAGGCGCTACGCCGCCGCGGCCTGCCGCGGGACGAGTCGCTCACCCAGTTGCGCGGCCGCCTGGCGCTGCTGCGGGCGACCCTGGGTGATGACTGGCCGGAGGCCAGCGAGGAAGCGCTGCTTGCGACCCTCGCGAGTTGGCTCGGCCCGCACCTCGACGGTATCACGCGCCTGGAGGCCGTGGAGCGCCTGCCGCTGGCTCGCCTCTTGCTGGACACCCTCGACTGGCCGCTGCGCGCCCGGCTCGACGAGCTCGCCCCCGAGCGCCTGGCGGTGCCCAGCGGTGCCCGACACCGGGTCGACTACGCCCCCTGTCTGGAGGGCCAGTCGCCGGTGCTGGCGGTGAAGCTGCAGGAGTGCTTCGGCTGGCACGCCTCGCCGCGGGTTGCCGACGGGCGCGCGGCGGTGCTGCTGCACCTGCTCTCGCCGGCGCGGCGCCCCCTGCAGGTCACCGCCGACCTGGCGAGCTTCTGGGCGGGCGGCTACGCCGAGGTGCGCCGCGAGATGAGGGGGCGCTATCCCAAGCACCCCTGGCCCGAGGACCCCACTACCGCCGAGGCCACCGCCCGAACCAAGCGCCGCTAGCCTCTGTCAGCCTAGGCCTCATCGCCGCGGCGCAGCAGTCGCAGCGCCAGACCACCCACCAGCAGCGTACCCGCGACCAGCACGCTCCACAGCAGCCAGAGTGTCCAGTCCCGGGGTTGTGTCAGGGCGGCCTCGCCGGCCAGCGTCTGCCGCTCGCCCAGGTGAGCACTGGCCGGCTCCCAGCCTTCACCCTGGCGCCGACGCAGCGAGTCCAGCATCGGCGCCACCGCGGCCTGCTGGCGCCGTGCCCGGGCGCTGCCGGCCAGCAGCTGCCAGGGGGCCTTGCCCTCGGCCAGGAACACTACCCGCTCCGGCGTGTAGCCCAGGCGCAGTGTTGGCGCTGGACCGCTGCGTGGCGAGTCGGCGAGCAGTCGCCAGTGGCGATCGCGATGAGTGCCGAGCAGCGGCTGGGGCGGCGAGCGCAGTTCGCCATTCCTCTCCACCAGGTGATAGCCCGTCCACGCCGATGTGCGTGCCTGCCAGGCGGCGTCCGGCGCCTCGCGGCTCTCCAGTCGCCAGCGTGCGGCGTAGGGGGTGTCGCTCGTCACATCGGCGAGGCTCACCGGCAGTCGTGACGCCATTCGGTAGTGGAACTCGCCGCCTTCCGCGCGAACGCCTTCGAGGGACTCCCAGCTCGGCTTCGCTACCGGCCCCGACTGACGCGTCACCGCCTGGATGCCGGCGAGAACCACTGCGGAATGGCCCGGCAGCGGACGCAGGCGCAGGTAGCGGGCCGAGACTTCGCCCAGCTCGAGGCGACGACGCACCAGGCGCTCGCCGTCGTGGGTGATATCCAGCAGCCGTCCCTGTCTCAGCACGCCACGCCATGTCTCGAGATCATCGCTCGCCTCGACCCGGTAGAGGCTGTCCAGCGGGGCAGCGGCGTCGTCCCAACTGAGGTCCAGGGCGGTAATGGGGCGCTGGATCGCACTCAGGTCGACCAGGGCGGCGCCGGCCTCCCGGGCCTCGTTGGATCCCCCGCCGCGGGTCTCGATGCGGCGCAGTCGGCCCTCGGCATCGGTCTCGCCGATCAGTTCCCAGCGCGCATCGTCGAGGGGCGGTGGTGGCAGCGGAAACCAGGGTGCCCGTTGCAGGCGCTCGGTCGACGCCGGGGCGGGCGCAGGCTGTATCAGGGTGGGTACCGCCTGGCCACGGGCGTCGACCACCTGCAGATCGGCAAGCGACGGGGAGTGCAGGGTGCGGTAGATCTCCGGGGTCAGCTCCAGGCGATAGGCCGCCGCCGGCTCCTCGACTCTCAGCGGCCAGGCGTGACTCCACTCCTCCTCGAGCTCCCCGGCCGCAACGAGAGCAGGCCAGGCCAGCAGTGCCAGATACCCGATGCCTCTCATGTCGCCTCCTTTTGCCGCGGCGGTGCCGGGGCGATGAAGCCCACGCCGATGCACAGCAGCCCGTAGCCGATGAACGAGGCGATGCCCAGCAGGTTGCCCAGGTGCTGGCGATCCACCGCCACCAGCTTGACCAGCACTACCGCCATCAGCAGTGCGGAGAGTTGCCACAGGGTGCGCTGCCGCCGCCGCGAGCCCAGCACCCAGCCGATCACACCGAGCAGGCTCCACAGCAGGGTGAGGCCGGTCTGCACCAGACCGAGTTCCAGCATCGCTGGCGACCAGGGGGCACCGCCCGCCAGATGCGCTCCGCGCAGCAGCTCCACGGTGAGCAGCAGGAAGGCCGCGCCCCCCAGCAGGGCCGGGGTGTGGTGGTCCGCCGCCGCAGGCCAGAGGCCGCCTCGCCAGAGCTGCCAGGCGACCAGCAGCGTCGCCCACTGCACCAGCGCCAGGGGGTTGGCCAGCGGTAGCCAGAGCAGCGGGAAGGGGGCGCCGGTGCGCGGCAGCAGCGCCACCCAGGCGAGGGCCAGCACCAGCAGCAGGCCGGTCGCGAGCGATACGCGCCAGGCCTGTGCCGGCTCGGCCAGGGGGCGCAGCACCCAGCCGGGTCGGTGGCAGAGCAGGGCGGCGAGCGTGAGCCAGGGCAGCAGCGCGGCGGCGAGCTGCCAGGCGGGCGCCAGGTTCAGGGGGAGCGGTTGCAGCAGCAGGGTGCTGAGGCAGAGTGGCGTGGAGGCGAG
>NZ_JAJSPA010000077.1:0-2001 GCF_021282295.1 Halomonas sp. G15
CCATCCACCAGATTTGAGTGCGCCAGGCAAAGCCTGGACATCCGGGAAACCGAGAAGGTGGAAAGGATGTCGTGAAACCCAGTGGGTGAAAGTCCCACCCGGCCAAGGCTAGCCACCAGCCGGCAGCGAGTGTTGCGTGGTGTCGGGTAACCGCCGCTGCGAAGCGTACACAGCGAGTGGATAGGCCGTGTGATAGAGCCCCGAAATTGTGGTAGTGGCAGTCGCCGACAGTTTTCAAATGCTGGAAGGCAACACGACCCTGCCGTATGGCTTGGCAGGGAAGGGCCGCCGGGGTCGAAGAGCAGGGCATGTCCATACAGGGGTTTCCCAGGAACCTGGGAGGCCCGTCCTTCTCCTCTGAACGACAAAGGTACAGGCATGGGGCTGCCTGCGGCGAAAGCTCCCGGTCCGGTGCTGTCGTGCCTGACGGTACCGGAAGCAAACAACAGGCACTCAGGGGGTACGGCCAGGCGACCATAAGGAGCCAGCCGGATGGAAGGGCGGGAGTCGGAGTCGCTCATAGTACCGAAGAAGGCGGGGAACCTACTCGACGGGACCCGCTGGAGGGAAGGGGCGGCCAATCATCAGAACTGCACGAGGGCAACATGACAGGTGCACAGGAACCTGAGGTCATGTCCACGAAACAAGTGCGGATAGCAGCGCTGGCAGAGCGCTTCCCGCAGCGTGCCTTCACGTCACTGGCGCATCATATCGACGCCCAGTGGCTGAGGACGGCCTACCTGATGACGCGCCGTGACGGCGCCGTCGGGATCGACGGCCAGACGGCGGACGACTTCGCGCGCGACTTCGAGGCTAACGTCCAGCGTCTGCTGGAAGCGGCCAAGAGCGGTCGCTACCGGGCGCCGCCGGTGCGGCGCGTCAATATTCCCAAGGGAGACGGGCGCTCCACACGGCCGATTGGCATTCCTACCTTCGAAGACAAGGTCCTGCAACGTGCCGTGGTGGCCCTGCTGGAGCCGCTCTATGAGCATGATTTTCACGAGTGCTCGTATGGTTTCCGGCCGGGGCGCTCGGCGCATCAGGCCATCGGAACGGTGAGGAATGGCCTGATGTCGATGGGCGGAGGCTGGGTCATTGATCTGGACATCAAAGCCTTCTTCGACACGATCGACCACCAGCACCTGCGTGCGTTTCTGCAGCAACGAGTGAAGGACGGCGTGATCCTCCGCCTGATCGGCAAGTGGCTCAAGGCCGGGGTATTGGACGCCGGGCAATGGCAGAAGGGCGAGATAGGCAGCCCACAAGGGGGTGTGATTTCCCCCTTGCTGGCGAATGTCTACCTCCACTACGTGCTGGATGAGTGGTTTGAGCAAGACGTCAAACCACGCCTGCGCGGACGAGCATTCTCGGTGCGCTTCGCCGATGATGCCGTGCTCGCCTTCAGCAACGAAGCTGATGCCCGCAAGGTGCTGGAGGTACTGGCCAAGCGCTTTGCGCGCTTCGGCCTTACCCTGCACCCGACCAAGACTCGGCTGGTACGGTTTCGGCCACATCGCGAGCTACGGGCCGAGACCTTCGACTTCCTGGGCTTTACCTATTACTGGGGGAAGTCCCTGCGTGGACGCTGGATCATCAAGCAGAAAACGGCCAAGGACCGGTTCAAGCGAGGCCTGAAGCGAATTTCGCTGTGGTGCCGAGCCAACCGCCACCTGCCCCTGCGTGATCAGCACCGCCAACTCTGTCGAAAGGTTATGGGGCACTATGCGTACTACGGGATAACCCACAACATCGAGTCTCTGCAACGCTTCCAATACAGGGTTCAGACAACCTGGATCAAGTGGCTCAGGAGGCGATCGCAGAGAGGATGGTTCCCGTGGGAGAAGGCAAGGCAACTGTTGCTGACACTCCCGTTACCGCGAGCGAGAATCGTGCACCGAGCGTCCTTCGTGTGAACCTGACGGTTGAGGAGCCGAGTGCGTCAATCGCGCACGCTCGGATCTGTGGGGGGCCGGAACGAGCAATCGTCCGGTCTACCCGACC
>NZ_JAJSPA010000078.1:0-1984 GCF_021282295.1 Halomonas sp. G15
AAGGCCAAGGCGCCACAACCGTCGTCACCCGTCGACCCGACGTCAGAGGATAAGCAAACCGCGTCACCGGTTTCTACGACCCGCATTCTCAAGAAGGCGACCTGTCCCAAGCTGAGCCCGCGTGGCAATGGGGAGCTGACCTACCACCTTGGCTACCGTGATGAGGATGGCCAGGTCTTCCTACGTGTGACCGCCAACGCTTCCAGCGGCTACTTCAGTCAGGAGTGGATCGCCCTGGAGGATATCGGTGCTCTGATGGCTGCCGAGAATGGCCACGGCTTCAAGGCGATTCTCTTCAAGCCGCTGTATCAGCAGAAGGGCGCCAACAACCATGGCTTCCTGGGGGCTGCGCTCAAGGCCGAGGGCATCGTCGAAGTGGAAGAGGAACAACCCCTGATCCTGTATGCCGCCGAGGATCGTACTGCCTTTGATCAGCAGGTGGCGCTTCTGGAGGAGGAGGGGACCGCCCTGCATGACGACGTCGCCGAGGAGAATGCCCGCAAGGAAGCCCGTAAGCAGGAGCGCCTTGCCGAACAGCAGCGTCGACGGGAAGCGCGGATGGCGCAGGAGAAGGCCGCCGCCGATGCCAAGTCCGCCACCTCACTACCTGCCACGGATGACGCTACCGATGAAGAAGCCCCGAAATCAGTCGATTCTGATGCCGAAAACCCCGATAGAACGGCGGCTGAAGGGTAATCCATAGACCCGCCTGCCTATGGGCGTTTTTCATCACGCAAAAGGTTCGTTTAGCGAAATGCAGGATTCGGCATAGCACCTTCCCCGGGGCTATGCCGTTTTTTTATGTCCACCCACCGTGCCGCTGCGCATGGCCCTTACCCATTGGAGTTCCCCATGAGCTTTCCCATCACTCTCGACACAACCGATACCGCCTTGCCCATTCCTCAGGCCCTCACCGATGTGCTGCTCAAGGAGATCGAGCGTGCCTATACCACGACACCGCCTCTACCCAAGGAAGATCCGCTGTTCGGCATCACCCTCGTCTTCCGTGATCCTGGCTATGCCCCGCTGCTGGGTGGCTATCACCCGGTCGAGATCCGTCTGGGTCGTGCCAATGGCCATTACCGCCTCGACTACCTTACCGACTTCAGCTACGTGGGCCCTGCCGATCAGGCCGAGCTGCAAGCCGAGGTGGATTTTGAATTCGGGGTCTCCCAATGCCTGGTGCGTCACCTGCCACCCATCGGGCTGAGCCGGGTAGGGGAGTTCTTCGATCTCTACGTCACCAACTTCCTCAGCTACTACCGCAACGGCGTCTATGAGGTCGAGGTGGTCTGGGAAAACTGAGGCCACAGGAGGTCACGATGCCGTCACCTATCACCACCGTCACGCCGGAGCCATCCATGAGCGAACGCCGCTATGTCGTCTACTACCGTGTCAGTACCCAGAAGCAGTCCCGTTCGGGATTGGGGCTGGAGGCCCAGCAGCAAGCCGTCAACGACTACCTGGCACAGTATGGCGGTCAGATAATCGCCGAGTTCCAGGAGGTGGAATCAGGCAAGCGTGCCGATCGTCCCCGGTTCCATGAGGCTGCCGACTACGCCGAGTTGGCCAATGCCACTTTGCTGGTCGCCAAGCTGGATCGCCTCAGTCGTGACCTGCACTTCATCACCGGCCTGCAGAAGCGCGGTATCCGCTTCACCCTCTGCGACCTGCCCGATGTGGATCAGCTGACCATCCATATCCTCGCTGCGATGGCCCAGCACGAAGCCAGAATGATCAGCCAGCGCACCAAGCACGCCCCCCAGGCCGCCAAGGCCCGGGGGGCAAGGCTGGGTAACCCCGAGCTTGATGCTATCCGCCATCATGACCTTGCCACCGCCAACCATCAGCGCTCCCAGGCCCAGGCACAGTGGAAGCAGCGTATCCAGCGGGTCATTCAGCATCTGGAGGAGCAGGAGAGGCTACGCAGTGGGGTCGCCATCGCCGAGGCTCTCAACCGGAGGGGGCTGACCACCTACCAGGG